>JBFZCF010000070.1:0-10109 GCA_041308065.1 Burkholderiales bacterium | reverse complement strand
GTGCGTGCGCCACGGAGGACGGCGCCGGCGCGGATCAGAAGACCGGCGTCTCCCGGTAGGTGCCCCACACGACCTTGAGTTTCTCGACGATATCGCCCATCGTCGCACCGGCCTTCACCAGTTCGATGGTGATCGGCATGATGTTCCGCGAGTCGTCCTTCGCGACCGCGACCAGTTGCTCCAGCAACTGGTTCAACCGTGCGTTGTCGCGCTCGCGCCGGACCCGCCGGGTGCGGCTGACCTGCCGTTCGGCGGTCGTCGGGTCGTACGGGTGGATCTCGATGTCGTGCTGCGCCTCCTCTTCGACGAAGCGGTTCACGCCGATCACCGGCTTGTCGCCCGACTGCTTGCGCAGCGCCGTCTCGTAGGCGAAGTCCGCGATGTGCTTCTGGAACCAGCCTTGCTCGATCAGCCTGATCGTTCCGCCGCGCTCGTCGACCTCCTTGAGGATGTCGAAGATGCGCTTCTCATAATCGGTCGTCAGCGCCTCGACGTAGTAGCTTCCGCCGAGCGGGTCGATCACGCTGGTGACGTTGGTCTCCTCGGCGATGATCTGCTGCGTGCGCAGCGCCATCTTCATCGCGTCCTCGGTCGGGATCGCGAACGCCTCGTCGTAGCCGTTGGTGTGCAGCGACTGCGCGCCGCCGAGCACCGCCGACAGCGCCTGCATCGCCGTGCGCACGATGTTGATCTTGTACTGCGGCGCGGTCAGCGTGGCCGCCGCGGTCTGGCAGTGGAAGCGCAGGCGCATGGAGTCCGGGTTCATCGCCCCGAACCGCTCCTTCATGATCTTCGCGTAGCAGCGCCGCAGCGCCCGGAACTTCGCGACCTCCTCGAAGAAGTCCGCCTGCGACACGAAGAAGAACGCCAGCCGCGGCGCGAACTCGTCGACGGTCATGCCGGTCTTCAGCACTTCCTCGACGTAGACGATGAGGTTGGCGAGCGTGAACGCCGCTTCCTGCACCGGCGACGACCCCGCCTCGGAGATGTGGTAGCCGGAGATGTTGATCGGGTTGTAGCGCGGCAGGTTCCTCGCCGAGTACGAGATGATGTCGCGGCAGATGCGGACCGACGGCGCAATCGGGTAGATGTACTCCTTCTGCGCCATGTACTCCTTGAGGATGTCCGCCTGCACGGTGCCCGAGATCTTCGTCAGGTCGCAGCCGCGCTGCTCGGCGAGCGCGACGTACATCGCCAGCAGGATCCACGCGGTCGGGTTGATCGTCAGCGACACCGAGATCTTCTCCAGGTCGATGTCGGCCAGCAGCGCCTCCATGTCGGCGAGCGTGTCGATCGCCACGCCTTCGCGGCCGACCTCGCCCTCGCTCATCGGGTGGTCCGAGTCGTAGCCCATCAGCGTCGGCATGTCGAAGTCGGTCGAGATGCCGGTCTGGCCCTGCGCGATCAGGTACTTGAAGCGCTTGTTGGTGTCCTCGCCGGTGCCGAAGCCGGCGATCTGCCGCATCGTCCAGGTGCGGCTGCGGTACATGGTGGGGTAGGGGCCGCGCGTGAACGGATAGCGCCCGGGCAGCCCGATGTCCTCGAGCGGCGTCGCGGCGATGTCGGCCGCGGTGTACACGCGCTTGACCGGGAAATCGCCGATCGTGAAGAACTGCTCCTTGCGCTCGGCCTGCTTTCTCAGGAACGCCGCGACCTCGCGCTCCTCCCAATCCTTGGTTTCCTTGCCGACGCGCGCGGCGATCTCGGCATCAAGCCAGTTCATTCGAGTACTCCTTGCGTAATGCGGTGATGACCAGTTGCCGCGCCATCGTGTACGGATCGCTCGCGCGGTCGGCGAGTGCCGACGCGAGGTCGGGCCGGACGTGCTCGCTGGCCCGGTGGAATCGTTCGAGCAGCACGGTCTCGGCCGTCTTCTGCAGGCGGAAGTCGGCGACGCGGCGGCGCCGGAGCCGGCCCGCTTCGGTCGATTGCGACAACTGCCAGTGGCGCGCGATCGCGTCGATGAGGTCCGCCACGCCTTCGCCGGTGAAGGCGCTGACGCCGATCACGGGGACCTTCCAGTCGGTCTTCGGATGGGTGAGGGCGCCGAGCGTCAGCATCTGCCTGAGATCGGTCAGGGTGCGGTTGGCGTCGTCGCGGTCGCACTTGGAGACCACGTGGATGTCGGCGATCTCGAGCACGCCGGCCTTGATCGCCTGGATCTCGTCGCCGAGGCCCGGCGCCGACACGACGACCGTGGTGTCCGACGCCTTCGCGATCTCGACTTCGTCCTGGCCGACGCCGACCGTCTCGATGATGATCGTGCCGTAGCCCGCCACGTCGAGGATGTCGCAGGCGTCGAGCGCGGCGCGCGCCATGCCGCCGGTGGCACCGCGCGTGGCCATGCTGCGGATGAAGATGCCGGGATCGTTGGCCAGTTCGGTCATCCGGATGCGGTCGCCGAGGATCGCGCCGCCCGAGTACGGGCTCGACGGATCGACGGCGACGATGCCGACCTTGTCGCCGCGGTCGCGCATCAGGCGCGCCAGCTTGCCCACCAGCGTCGACTTGCCGCTGCCCGGCACGCCGGTGATGCCGACGATGTGCGAACGGCCGGCGCGGTGATAGACCTGCGCGAGCGCATCGCGCGCTTCCTCGGCACCACTCTCGGCGCGCGTGATCAGGCGCCCCGCGGCCCGTGTGTCGCCGTCGGCGAGGCGCGCGAGCAGTTCGGAGGAGGGAACGTACGCCATCACCGTCCCTCGCGCGCGAGCTGGTCGTTCAGTTCCCGGAACACCTCGCGATCGTCGATCACGCGGCGCGCCTTGAAATCGGTGCGCGTGATCGAGTGCGGCGCCGCGATCTCGACCTTGGTGCGGACGCCGAGCACGGTCTGCAGCTTGCGCGCGACCTCGGCGCGGAAGCCCTCGACGGCATCCGCGCCGGCGCGGTGCGTCGGCTCGTCGGCCTCGACGCGCAGCAGCAGCTCGTCCATCGCCGCGTCGCGGGAGATCACGATCCGGTGTTCGCCGCCGTAGCGCGCGAGCTGGTTCAGCGCCGCGTCGATCTCGCTCGGATAGATGTTCTCGCCGCGGATCGTGAACATGTCGTCGATGCGGCCGAAGATGCCCTGTGGCAGGCGCGGGTAGGTACGCCCGCATGGGTTGGGCTCGTCGACCCAGAGCGTGAGGTCGCCCGACAGCAGGCGGATCATCGGCTGGCTGGTGCGCTCGAGGTGCGTGTAGACCGGCGTGCCGCGCTGCCCGTACGGCACGCGCTGCATGGTGGCCGGGTCGCACACTTCCGTGTAGACGACGTCCTGCCAGCAGAGCATGCCCTGGTGCGATTCCCGGCTTCCCGCCACGTTCATCCACGGGCTCACCTCGGCCATCGAGCCGCAGTCGTAGACACGCGCGCCGTAGGCTTGCTCGATGCGTTCCTTGACGCCCGGCACCGAGGCGCCCGGCTCGCCCGAGAAGAACAGGTAGCTGAGCCCGAAGTCGCGTGGGTCGAGCTTCTCCGCGCGCGCGACCTCGATCAGGTGGATCGCGTAGCTCGGCGTGCCGTAGAAAGCTCTCGGCTTCATCATGTGGAGCCACTGCACGAGGCGCGCGCTCATGCCAGGCGCCCCGGCGCCGAACGGGAACGCCTTGGCGCCGAGTCGCTCGGCGCCGGCCAGCGCCCCCCAGCTGCCCATGTAGAGGCTGAACACCGCCGCGATGCAGATCAGGTCGCCGGGTCGCATCCCCATCGCCCACATGATGCGGGCGTGCGCGTTGGCGATCGTGCGCCAGTCGTTGCGCCCGACCGAGAAGGCGGTCGGCCGGCCGGTCGTTCCGCTCGTGCCATGCACGTGGAACACCTCGCTCTCGGGGATGCACAGGTAGTCGCCGAACGGCGGGGTCGCGGCCTGCGACTCGCGCAGGTCCAGCTTGGTGACAACCGGCACGCGCGATTCGAAGTCCTCCAGCGACTTCAGCTGGCTCGGATGAAAGCCCGCGGCGTCCCACTTGCGGCGATAGAAGGGCGCCTGCTCGTACGCATACCGGCACACCTGCTGCAGGCGCTCGAGGATCGCGCGCTCGCGGTCGCCGGCGGGCATGGTCTCGCGCACCGGAAACCAGTAGCGGCTGTCCGGGGACGGGAAGTAGCTCTCGTCGTAGGTGGCCGGAAAGGACCACTGTTCCATCTGCATGTGCTTCCTTTGGGGGGAGGGACCGCGCCGGGCGCGGTCCGCGCCGCGCTCAGCGCGGTCCGCGTTCGGCGACCAGCCGCGTGAGCGTCTCGACGATGCGTTGCGGCGGCGTGTCCTGCAGCAGGACTTCCCGCACCCCCATCTTCTTGATCGCGGCAACGTCCTCGGCCGGCATCACGCCCCCCGCGATGACGATGATGTCGTTGGCGCCGCGATCCTCGAGCAGCTTGAAGAGCTTCGGAAACACGGTGAGCTGAACACCGGACAGCAGGCTGACCCCGAGGACATCGACGTCCTCCTGGATCGCGGTGTTGACGACCTCTTCCGGTGTGCGATGCAGGCCGGAGTAGACGACGTCCATGCCCGCGTCGCGCAGCGTGCGGGCGACGACCTTGACGCCGCGGTCGTGCCCGTCGAGGCCGACCTTGGCAAGGAGAACGCGAATGGGGGAGCTCATCGGGCGGTCCGTGGGATTGGAGGAATACTGAATACCGTATACGATCGTCGGAGTTTCGAGGACGGCACGCGGGCTGTCAACCCGCGGTCCGTCCCGTGAATCTGCCGGAGCGCATCGATGGAATCGCTAAAGCCGCGGAAGACCCTCGTCGAACAGGTGTACGAACGCATCCTCGATGCCATCTGCGAGGGGGTGCTGCCTGCGGGCACGCGAGTCACGCAGGACGAGCTCGCGGCGCGGCTCCAGGTCTCCCGGCAGCCGGTGATGAGCGCGCTCGGCCTGCTGCGGCAGCAGGGCTTCCTGGTCGAGCACGGACGGCGCGGCCTTGAGGTGGCACCCGCCGACCGGCGGCACTTCGATGCGATCTACGAGTTCCGGTCCGTGCTCGAGCCGTGGGCGGCGGCGCTTGCGGCGGACCGCGCCACGCCCCGGCAGATCGAGCGCGGGCGCGCGCTGGTCGAGCAGGGCAAGCGCGTGGCGGCGGCGGGCGACGCCCACGCCACGCTGCAGGCCGACATCGACTTCCACAATTTCATCTACGAGGCGAGCGGCAATCCGCTGGTGCTCGAGTCGATGCAGCTGCACTGGCAGCACCTGCGCCGGTCGATGGGTGAAGTGCTGCAGCGGCCGCGCTTCACCGAGAAGGTGTGGCGCGAGCACGCGGCGATCCTCGACGCGATCGCTGCAGGCGACCGCAATGCAGCATCCCGGCTGATCGCCGAGCATGTGCGCGAAGCAAGCGAGCGCGTCGGCGCGGAGCTGGAAGCGGCCGAGCGCAAGGCGGCGTGAGGACGCGCTTCACGTGCGACGGCGGCGAATCTTCCACTTCCGGCGATGAGCGCCCGAGAACTGCGTAGCGACGCGCTCGCGGCGCTGCGCGTCGCCGACCCGGTCGCCAAGGTGAGCGCGGTGCACGCGCTCGCCCGGTCTGCACCATCGCCTGACCCCGCGCTGGCACTGCAGGTGCCGGCCGACATTCCCGGTCGGCCGACGCGTCCGGCCCTGGTTCGTCCGGCCGAACTGGCGCGTCGCCCGGCGGGCACGCCTGAGGGACGCGCGGCGCTGCTGCACGCCATCGCGCACATCGAGTTCAACGCCATCAACCTAGCGCTGGATGCGGTCTGGCGCTTCGGCGACATGCCGGAGGCGTACTACCGCGACTGGATGCGCGTGGCCGACGAGGAGGCCACGCACTTCAGCCTGCTGTGCGAACGGCTGGCCGCACTCGGGGCGGCCTACGGCGACTTCCCCGCGCACGACGGCCTGTGGGAAATGGCAGAGAGGACGGCGGCCGACGTCCTCGCCCGGATGGCGCTGGTGCCCCGGACGCTCGAAGCGCGCGGGCTGGATGCCTCCCCGGCGATCCGGGCGAAGCTCGCCGCGGCCGGCGATGAAGCCTCGGCGCGGGTCATCGACGTGATCCTGCGCGACGAAATCGGGCACGTGGCGATCGGGAACCGATGGTTCCGCTTCCTGTGCACGCTCCGCGGCCTCGACATCCGGCAGGCGTATGCCGACTTGTCGGCCCTCCACCGGGCTCCGCGCCTGCACGGCCCGTTCAACCTCCCGGCGCGCCGCGCGGCCGGGTTCGACGAGGACGAGCTCCGCGCGCTCGAACCCTGATCTTCCCAGCTGGCGGGACGTGTCCACTGGCAACCTCACGGACCAGCCGAACGCCGCGATCGCCCTCACTGGGATCGTTTCCCCGGCAGTCGCTGGCCGACTGGGATTGGGTGCTGCCCGCGGCCACCCAGCACTCCGGGCATGGCGGCACCACCCGGGACGTCCTCCCCGGACGCGGGCCCTCCGGCGTCACCTAGCTTCGTCGGGGTCGTTTCCGGATTGCTGTTCCGCGATTCGGTCGCTAAAGTGGCTGGACTGCGGAAGGAGCAGTCGGCCTTGATCAATCAACTGCGAAGTCTGGCCCGGACCTTGTTCCGGATTCGGCGCCCGCGCGCCGTGCCGCCGGCGCGGAGCAAGCCCGGGGTGGGCGCGCGCATCACGCACGGCGAGTACCGCATGATCGTGCAGGCGGGCATGACCGACTCGCTGTGGCTCTGGCTGGCCCAGCAGGGCTGGCGCGAAGTGACCTTCCGCCCCGATCGCCGCCGCTATCTCGAGATCCCGCACGCCTTCGTCACCGAACTGATCGACGCCGGGCCGGACGACCGCCCGCAGATCCTCGAAGCGGCCAAGGCCGAGGCGACCTACCGCCCGCAGCCGGGCGCGCGTCGTCCCGCCACGATTTCGCGTGGGTGATCGCCTGGTCGTGCCGCTCCCGCGTGCACCCTACGCGGGACGCCGGTTCGCGCAGTTCGCGCTGGGCGACCGCTTCGGCGACGACGTTCTGGTCACCGACGGCCACCTGGCCGACGGGGCGCGCCTGATCGGCGACTTCAACCCGCTGCACGTCGATGCCGGCTTCGCCGGACGCTCGCGCTTCGGCGGATGCATCCTGCACGGGGTGATCACGTCCGCGCTGATGAGCGCGCCGTTCGGCAATCTCGTCGCTGGCACCGCGATCGGCTATCTCGAGCACAACACGTGTTTCCTCGCGCCGGTGCGCGCCGGTGACACGCTGCGGATCGCGTGGACGGTCGTTGCGCTCGCGCCGAAGCCGGCGCGGGGCGGGGGCGTCGTCACGGCCGAATGCGAAGCGCGCAACCAGCACGGGGTGCTGGTCGCGACCGCGGTCGGCAAGATGATGGTGGGCGAAGGCGCCTAGTCACTCGCGCGCCCGCCGCCCTCCACCCGCGCTTAGACGCTCAGGCGAACGTCTCGGTCATCAGCGTGCTGAACCACTTGTTCATGTCGCTGTAGTTGTCGGACGTGGGGCTCGTCGCCTCCGACGGCGTCGTGCCGACCATCTTGTAGCTGCCCGTCGACGCATCGTACTGGTAGAGCGCGGTCAGCCACGAAGCGGTCGACGCGGTGATCGGTGAGTAGCACGCCGAATTGACCACCACGTCGGTGTCGGGCGCCAGTCCGCCGAACGCGCGCAGGATCGCGTCCGCCGCGGTCTTGCCTTCCTGGTTGCCGATGTGACCGGCTTTCGGGACCCCGGCGCTGCAGGAGTCCCCGATCACGTGCACCCCCGCGGCCGCAGTCGATTCGAACGTCGCCGCCTTGACACCGGCCCAGCGGCCGTCGGCTGAATTCGCGAGGCCGTTGTCGAGGACGATCTTGCCCGCGCGCTGCGGCGGGATCGCGTTGACGACGTCGCCGAGGAACGTGCCCATCTGTGAATCGACCACGATCCGCGACGGCCCAGTGTCGATGGACTTCACCGCGGCGTTGGGAAAGTACTCGACGACGCCCTTGAACAGGCCGGTGAAGGCGGTCTCGAACGTGTGCCTTTCCGCCTGTATGCCCGGGTTGGCGTCGAGCACGATGACCTTCGATCCCGGCTTGTTGCGCTTCAGCCAGTCGGCGACGACGCAGGCGCGCTCATACGGGCCCGGCGGGCAGCGGTACGGCGAGGCGGGGATCGTCATCACGAAGGTCCCGCCGGCTGGCATGGCGAGCAGCTGGCTGCGCAGCGTCGTCGTTTCGGGGCCGGCCTGCCACGCGTGCACGACGCGACTGCGCGCCGCGTCGGACTCGAGGCCCGGCAGGACGTCGAACACGACGCCGGGCGCGACGATCAGGCGGTCGTACTGGAGAGTGCTCTTGTCCGCCAGTGTGACCCGCTTGTTGACCGAGTCGATGCCGACGACAGTCCCCTGCCGGATGTCGACCCCGTAGTTCTGCCTCACGGTGGCGTAGCTGTAGACAAGGCTCGACACCGTGCGCTGCCCGGTGAGCACCAGGTTGCTGAGGATGTTCGAGGTGTACGAAGGGTTGCGCTCGATCAGCGTCACCTGCACGCCGGAGCCGCCCCACACCTTCAGGTACTTGGCGGCCGCAAGCCCGGCCATGCCGCCGCCAACGATGACGACGCGGCCGGTGGTGCCACTCACAACCGTTGGCGGGGTGCGCCTGGAGCGCGCGGCGTCCGCGAGGGGCGCGGAGGCGGCATCGGTCGTAGTCGGGGTCAGTGGATCGCCGCCGCCGCAGCGCGTCAGTGCGGCACTGAAGCCCACGGCGCCCGCGGCCGTGAGCCATGTCCTGCGTGTGTAGTTCATGGCGTCACCTCAGCGGATCGTCGAAAGGTACTGGGAGATCTTCAGCAGCTGGGCGTCGGTGTAGCCCTGGGCGTGCGGCACCATGATGTCCCAGTCACCGCTACCCGGCTGCTTGCTCTGCATCTCCTTCAGCTTGCTGTAGATCTCGGTCGAGGACTTGCCGTTGATCTCCTCGAAGCCGCTGCGGCCGTCGGTGCCGTGGCACTGGAAGCAGTTGGACGCGAGCAGCCGTCCGGCGGGTGGGGCGGTCGTCTGTGCTGTTGCCGGCAGCGCGATAAGTGCCGCGGCGACGGCCGCGAGGCCGCACATGTACTTGCGAGTCGTTGTCATTGTTGATCTCTCCATCGTTGGCGCGGTGGCGACCGGCATCTGGTCGTCTGATCGCCCGCTGCAAGTCGTGGGCGACGGAGGGGTTGTAGTTGTCGGCGGAACGGAGCGTCTAGCGCGATGCCCTGCGCGATTGACTCGAGTCACCCGTATCCGTCGGCCTAGCCCGCATGCGGGACCGCATGCATCACGCGTCTTCGTTCAACCAAAAGGCCGTGGTGCGCGCCTGGGTGACGCGCTTCACTTGCGTTGCGTGACGGCAGTCGGTGCGCCGCGCGCGGTCAGAAGCTCTTCACCAGCGCGAGCATCGAGCGGAAGCGTTCGTCGGTTGCGAACTTCGTCCACTCGAACAGGACGGTTTCCGTGCCGGCGACGGTGCATCCGGCGTGTGTCAGTCGCGCGAGCGCCAGCTCGCGATCGCGCTGCGCGGCGGGCCGGGAGCCGACGGCGTCGTCGACGATCCAGACCTCGAAGCCCTCGGACCGCAGTCCGAGCGCCGCCTGCAGCACACACACGTGCGTTTCCATGCCGGTCATGACGACCTGGCGTCGGCCTGTCGCAAGCACCTTCCGCACGAACTCGGGGTGATCGGTCGCCGCGAAGGCGGTCTTCTCGAAGATCTCGTCCGCGCCGAAGCGGCTGCGCAACGGCTCGACCAGCGCTCCGATCTGCTGCGGGCAGTGTTCCGTGATCAGCTTCGGGATGCCGAACAGGTCCGCCGCGGTGACCAGCGCTTCGGTGCGGGCGGTGACGCGCTCATGGTCGAGGATGGCCGGCGCGAGCTTGCGCTGGATGTCGATGACGAGCAGCAGGGAGTCTTCGCGCGTGAGTCGCATGTTCAGTGTCCTTCAGCGCTTGCCGCGCGCTTCGTTTCGAGGTCGCGCAGCACGCGACGCTGCACCTTGCCGGTCGTCGTCATGGGGAGTTCGGCGATGAACTCGATTTCCTTCGGATACTCGTAGGGCGCGAGCTGGCCGCGAACGTGCTTCTGCAGTTCGTCGACCAGCGCCGGCGAGCCCTCGAAGCCCGCCGCCAGCACGACGTACGCCTTGACCACGGCGCCGCG
>JBFZCF010000069.1:0-10132 GCA_041308065.1 Burkholderiales bacterium | reverse complement strand
GCCGCCGACATCGAGTGCGAGATGCTGGTGCTCGGCGCCGGCCCCGGTGGCTACTCGGCCGCGTTCCGCGCCGCCGACCTCGGCATGAAGACCGTGCTGGTCGAGCGCTACTCGACGCTCGGTGGCGTGTGCCTGAACGTCGGCTGCATTCCGTCGAAGGCGCTGCTGCACGTCGCTGCCGTGATGGACGAAGCCGCGCACTTCGCCGCGCTCGGTGTCGAGTTCGGCGCGCCGAAGATCGATCTCGGCAAGCTGCGCGCGCACAAGGCCAAGGTCGTCGGCAAGCTCACCGGTGGCCTGAGCGGCATGGCCAAGACCCGGAAGGTCACGACGGTGCGCGGCGTGGGCCGGTTCGTCGGACCGAACCACCTCGAAGTGCAGCTGACGTCCGGCCCGGGACAGGCGCCGACCGGCGAGAAGACCGTCGTGCGGTTCGCCAAGGCGATCATCGCCGCCGGCTCGCAGGCCGTGAAGCTGCCGTTCGTGCCGGAGGATCCGAGGATCGTCGACTCGACCGGCGCGCTGGAACTCGCCGCGGTGCCGAAGCGGATGCTCGTGATCGGCGGCGGCATCATCGGGCTCGAGATGGCAACCGTGTACTCGACGCTCGGCGCGCGCATCGAGGTGGTCGAGATGCTCGACCGGTTGATGACCGGCGCCGACGCCGACCTCGTCCGCGTCTGGCAGAAGCACAACGCGAAGCGCTTCGACAAGGTCATGCTGAAGACGAAGACGGTCGGCGTCGAGGCGAAGCCCGAAGGCATCCTGGTGCGCTTCGAAGGCGAGCAGGCCCCGGCCGAGCCGCAGCTCTACGACCTCGTGCTGGTGGCCGTCGGCCGCTCGCCGAACGGCCGACGGATCGGCGCGGAGGCGGCCGGCGTGGCGGTCACCGAGCGCGGCTTCATCGACGTCGACCGGCAGATGCGGACCAACGTGCCGCACATCCATGCGATCGGCGACATCGTCGGCAACCCGATGCTCGCGCACAAGGCGGTGCACGAGGGCCACGTCGCCGCGGAGGCCGCGCACGGCGAGAAGGCGTTCTTCGACGCGCGCGTGATCCCGTCGGTGGCCTACACCGATCCCGAAGTCGCGTGGGTCGGCCTGACCGAGGACGAAGCGAAGGCGCAGGGCGTGAAGGTCAAGGTCGGCAAGTTCCCCTGGGCCGCGAGCGGCCGCGCCATCGCCAACGGCCGCGACGAAGGCTTCACCAAGCTGATCTTCGACGAGGCGAGCCATCGCGTCCTCGGCGGCGGCATCGTCGGCACGCATGCGGGCGACCTCATCAGCGAGGTCGCGCTCGCGGTGGAGATGGGCGCGGACGCGGTCGACATCGGCCGCACGATCCATCCGCACCCCACGCTCGGCGAATCGGTCGGACTGGCGGCCGAAGTGGCCGAGGGCGTCTGCACCGACGTTCCACCGCCGCGCCGCTGATCCAAGCCGGCCGCGCGCGGCGCGTGGCCTGCGAGGGGAGTGCGGGAGCGCGCTTCGGTTCACGCGCGCCGGCATCGCGCACGCCACCGCGCAGGACCGCGCGCGTCATCCTTCCTCATGCCATGCGCGCGATTTGATGATCGCGCGCAGTCCCGTACCCTCGGACTCATCGTCGCGCGCGTGGACGCGACGTGCATCGGGATGTAACGCAGCAGATGGGCTTCCTCGAATACCTCTCCACCGGCGCGGCGCCCGCGCCGGCCGCTCTTCCTGAATTACTCCCGGCCAACGCCGATCGCTGGTCCGATGCGGCCGCGTGGCCCGGTGGCTTGCCCGGCCGCGGCGATGCGATCACGGTGGCGGCGGGCCGAACGCTGGTCATCGACCAGGACATCGACATCGGCTCCCTGACGGTGCACGGCACGGTCATCGTCGCGCGTCGCGATGCCACCATCCGCGCCGGCTGGATCGTCGTTGCCGGCAAGGGTGAGTTCAGCGCGGGCACCGCGGAACAGCCGTTCAGGCAGGCGCTCGCTATCACGCTGTGCGCGGACAGCGGCATCGCCCCGCACCGCGATCTCGGCTCGAAGTTCCTCGCGGCGGTCAATGGCGGCTCGATCGATCTTCACGGCGAGGCGCGCACCTCGTGGGTTCCGCTGGGCCCGAGCACGGCCCCGGGGCACGACACGGTCCGGCTCGACCAGCCGGTCGACTGGCGCCGCGGCGAGCGGATCGCTGTGGCGTCGGGCGCGGACCACGCGGTCATCGAGGAACACACGATCGCGGAGGTCGCGGCCGACTGCCTGACGGTGAAGCTGGCGACGCCGATACAGCACCGCCATCACGGCCGGCAGGCGACCGTGCGCCACGTGCTGCCCGGATCGATGGCCAAGGCGGTGCTGCTGTCCCGCAACGTCGTCGTCGAAGGTTGCGATGCCTCGGAGCGCGAACTGGTCGGCGCCTACTGCCTGATCGCCGGCGGACCCGGCGAGGTCGCGGGCACGCTGCGGCAGTCGGTCGGCCGGTTCTCCGGCGTGGAGTTCCGGCGCATGGGGCAGTTCAACCGGCCCGGACGCTATCCGCTGCATTGGTTGGACAACGGCGAGGCAACGGCCAGCAGCGTGGTCGGCTGCCTCGTGCACCGGTCCTACCAGCGCGGGATCGTCACGGTGGGATCGCGCCGCGTGCGCATCAGCGGCAACGTGGTCGTGAAGCCGTACGGGCACGGATACATCGTCGAGGCCGAGGACGACTCGCCGCAACTGGTGACGACCAATCTCGCGTTGCGACCGCGCGTCGCCCGCTTCGCCGACCAGGGTATGCGCAGCTTCTGCGAGCACCGCCCGCGGCCGTTCTGGATCGTTCCGCCGGGTCCGCGTTCGACTTCGCATTAGCCGCTTGTGTTCGATGCGTTGTTGCGCGTGAGGGAGTCTCCTGCGCGTCGAGCACGCTGTGGTGCGCCTCGACTCCGCGCGACGGACGGTGTGGATGCAGGGCGCTACCCGCCACGCCTCCGTATCATCCGGCCACGGGAGGAGTGAGCTGATGGCGACG
The DNA here is from genome assembly GCA_041308065.1 of Burkholderiales bacterium. Classification (GTDB taxonomy): domain Bacteria; phylum Pseudomonadota; class Gammaproteobacteria; order Burkholderiales; family Burkholderiaceae_F; genus JAOUJD01. The sequence continues at coordinate 7,141 of JBFZCF010000069.1, read as the reverse complement.
CAGGACGATCTGAAGCGCGAGGTGGCACGCGCCGCGGTGCGGTTCGTGCCGGAGGGGCAGGTCATCGGAGTCGGCACCGGCTCGACCGCCGACTTCTTCATCGACGAGCTCGCCGGAATCCGGGACCGGATCGCCGGGGCCGTGCCGAGCTCGGATCGCAGCGCGAAGCGGCTCGCGGCCCACGGCGTTCCGCTCCTCGATCTCAACGACGTCGAGACACTCTCCGTCTACGTCGACGGCGCGGACGAGATCGACGCCGGCTTCTGCATGATCAAAGGCGGTGGTGGCGCCCTCACGCGCGAGAAGATCGTCGCGGCGGTAGCGCGGACCTTCGTGTGCATCGCCGACCAGAGCAAGCTGGTTGCAGCGCTCGGCCGCTTCCCGCTGCCGGTCGAAGTGATCCCGATGGCACGCGCCTATGTCACACGCGAACTGGCGAAGCTCGGCGGCACGCCGAAGCTGCGCGAGGGATTCGTCACGGACAACGGCAACGTCATCATCGACGTGCACGGGCTCGCGATCGCCGACCCGGTCGCGTTCGAACGGAGCGTGAACGGCATCGTCGGCGTCGTCACCAACGGCCTGTTCGCGGCGCGCGGCGCCGACGTGCTGCTGCTCGGCACGGCCGACGGGGTCAGGGAATCGCGCCGTTCGTGAGGCGGCTCGCCGTCGCGCTGCTCGGACTGGCGATCGTGATCCCGGCCGCCTACCTGCTGGTGGCGGTCGTCCTCGCGCTGGTCCCGCTGAACGCCGACTTCCAGCCGAGCGCCGATGGCATCCCGGTCTACGTCCGGACCAATGGCGTGCACGCGGAACTCGTGCTGCCGACGCGGTCGGCGGACGTCGACTGGTCCATCGACCATCCGGCGAGCGACATGCGCGCGCTCGCCGCGCCGATGCGATGGATCGCCTTCGGCTGGGGCGACGCCGCCTTCTTCGCCAGCACGCCGACCTGGACCGACCTGAAGCCGGGCACGGCATTCGTGGCGCTCACCGGCCTGGGCGAGGGCGCGATGCACGTGGAGTACATCGCCAATCCAGGTTCCTACGCGGGCCGCGAGGTGCGCCTGTCCCCGGCGCAGTACGCGCAGCTCGTCGCGTACGTCCGCGACTCGTTCGCGCGGACCGCGGACGGTCGGCCGATCCGGTTGGGAGCGCCCGGCTACTTCGACACGGACGCCTTCTATGCGGCGAAGCCGCGCTACACGTTCTGGATGACCAGCAACGAGTGGGTGCGCCGCGGGCTGACGGTGGCCGGCGTGCGCACGCCGGTCTGGGCGCCGTTCGACAGCGCGCTGTTCTTCCAGCTGCGCTCGCTCTGAGCCGCGCCGACGCGGTGCCGCGGGCGCGGCCGGGGACGGGCCCGGTCAGTTCGACGGCGGCACGTAGCCCTGCGCCACGTCGGCGCCTTCGCCGAAGAAGTGCTTCTCCATCTGCTGCAGCAGGTACTTGCGGGCGCGCGCGTCGGCCAGGTTCAGCCGGTTCTCGTTGACGAGCATCGTCTGGTGCTTCAGCCACCCGGCCCACGCTTCCTTGGAGACGTTCTCCCAGAGGCGCTTGCCGAGATCGCCGGGCACCGGCGGGAAGTCGAGGCCCTCGGCTTCCTTGCCGAGCTTCACGCAGTTCACCATTCTTGCCATCGCGGGCTCCTAGATCTGCTTCAGCAGCACCTGCGAGCGGCGCTGCCAGTTGTACATGTGCTGCCGCGCCTGCGGCAGGTCGTCGACGGTGGCCGGACGGAAGCCGCGCTTGATGAAGAAGTGCGCCGTGCGCGTCGTCAGCACGAAGAGCTTGTTGATCCCGGCCGCCTTGGCGCGCTGCTCGATCCGCTTCATCAGCCGCTCGCCGTCGCCATAGCTCTGGTAGTCCGGATGCACCGTCAGGCAGGCCAGCTCGCCCATGTGCTCGCGCGCGAAGGGATAGAGCGCGGCGCAGCCGAAGATGAAGCCGTCGTGCTCCATCACGATGAAGCGGTCGATCTCGCGCTCGATGAGTTCGCGCGGCCGCTTCACCAGCGTGCCGTCGGCTTCCAGCGGTTCGATCAGCTTGATGATGCCGCCGACGTCGTCCGGCGTGGCTTCGCGCAACTTCTCGAGGTTCTCCGGAGCCACCATCGTGCCCACGCCATCGTGCGTGAAGAGCTCCGCGAGCACGCTGCCGTCGAGCGTGTACGGAATGATGTGCGCGCGCGCCACGCCGGCCTTGCAGGCCCGGACGGCGAACTTCAGGTTGAACGCCGGATCGCCCTTCAAGGCGTCGGTGCCCAGCATCGCTTCGGCGTCCTGCACCGACAGCTCGCTCTTCAGCTCGCCGGCGGCGTCGCGGATGCCGTCGGTCTCGGTCAGCAGGATCAGCTTGTCGGCCTTGACGGCCGTCGCCACGCTGGTGGCGAGGTCTTCCATCGTCAGGTTGAACGCCTCGCCGGTCGGCGAGAAGCCGAGCGGCGACAGCAGCACGATCGCGCCGTTGGCGAGCGTGAAACGGATCGCGTCGGCGTCGACCTTGCGCACGACGCCGGTGAGTTCGTAGTCCACGCCGTCGATCACGCCCAGCGGGCGCGCGGTGACGAAGTTGCCGCTGACGACGCGCACCTTCGAGTGCGCCATCGGCGTGGACGGCAGGCCCTGCGAGAAGGCGGCCTCGATGTCGAGCCGGATCTCGCCGGACGCCTCCTTGGCGCACTCGAGCGCCGCGCTGTCCGTGATCCGCACGTCGGCGTGGAAGCGCGCCGGCACGCCCTTCAACGCAAGCTGCGCCTGCACCTGCGGCCGCGAGCCGTGCACGAGCACGAGCCGGATGCCCATCGCCGACAGCAGCGACAGGTCGTGCACCAGCCGGGTCAGGGCGCCGGCTTCGACGAGCCCGCCGGAGAAGGCGACGACGAAGGTCTTGCCGCGGTGCGCGTGCACGTATGGCGCGACCTGTCGCAGCCAGGCGACGAAGCGCGCGTGGTCGTCGGTCACTTCGGCGGCCACGTGGGGCGCGGGTGCGGCGTCGTTCATCGGCAAAAGTATACTGACCGCCTCGCGCTCGCTTCGAGCGCGACCTCACCCCGCCGGACACCGACATGACCACGCCGCGCTAGCGCGCGGCCGCCGATGCAGCCCCACCGCCGAGACAACGCGTCCGGGTCCGCGCGACCCCCACGTCGTCGTGCGCCGCTGCCGGCCATCACCTTTCCCGAGGAACTGCCCGTCTCCGGTCGCCGCGAGGACATCGCGCGCGCGATCGAGTCGCACCAGGTCGTGATCGTCAGCGGCGAGACCGGCTCGGGCAAGACGACGCAGCTGCCGAAGATCTGCCTCGCCATCGGCCGCGGCGAGCGCGGGCTGATCGGCCACACCCAGCCGCGCCGCCTCGCCGCCTCGACGATCGCGCGCCGCATCGCGCAGGAGCTCGGCACGCCGCCCGGCGAGGTCGTCGGCTACAAGGTGCGGTTCACCGACCACACGCGGCCCGGCGCGTCGATCAAGCTGATGACCGACGGCATCCTGCTCGCCGAGACGCAGGGCGACCCGCTGCTCGCGGCGTACGACACGCTGATCATCGACGAGGCGCACGAGCGGTCGCTGAACATCGACTTCCTGCTCGGGTACCTCCGGCAGCTGCTGCCGCGGCGGCCCGACCTGAAGGTGATCATCACGTCGGCGACGATCGACGCCGAGCGCTTCGCGCAGCACTTCGGCGGTGCCGAGGGGCCGGCGCCCGTCATCGAGGTCTCGGGCCGGCTCTATCCGGTCGAGCTGCGGTACCGGCCGGTCCGGGACGAGGACGACGCCGACGACCGCACGCTGATGGACGGACTCGTCGACGCCGTCGATGAACTGGCCGGCGTCGGGCGCGGCGACGTGCTGGTGTTCCTGCCCGGCGAGCGCGAGATCCGCGAAGCGGCCGAGGCGCTGCGCAAGCACCATCCCCCTGCCACGGAAATCCTGCCGCTCTACGCGCGGCTGTCCGTCGAAGACCAGGAGCGGGTGTTCCGGCCGGGCGGCGGGCGGCGCATCGTGCTCGCGACCAACGTGGCCGAGACCTCGCTGACGGTGCCCGGCATCCGGTACGTGGTCGACACCGGCCTGGCGCGCGTCAAGCGCTACTCGTACCGCAACAAGGTGGAGCAGCTGCAGGTCGAGCCGGTGTCGCAGGCCGCGGCCAACCAGCGCGCCGGCCGCTGCGGCCGCGTGGCCGACGGCGTCTGCATCCGGCTCTACGGCGAGGACGACTACGCGAAGCGGCCGCGCTTCACCGACCCCGAGGTGCTGCGCTCGTCGCTGGCGAGCGTGATCCTGCGCATGAAGTCGCTCGGCCTGGGCGACGTCGGCGAGTTCCCGTTCGTCGAACCGCCGCCGGGACGGGCGATCGCCGACGGCTACCAGCTGCTCGCCGAGCTGAACGCGGTCGACGACCGCAACGAGCTCACCGCGACCGGTCGCGAGCTGGCGAAGCTGCCGCTCGACCCGCGCATCGGCCGCATGCTGCTGGCGGCGCGCGACCAGCAGTGCCTCGCCGAGATGCTCGTGATCGCGTCGGCGCTGTCGGTGCAGGACCCGCGCGAGCGCCCGCTCGAGGCGCAGGAGGCGGCCGACCAGGCGCACCGCCGGCTCGCCGACGACAAGAGCGACTTCCTGTCGCTGGTGAAGCTGTGGAACTTCGTGCAGGAGAAGGTCGAGCACAAGAAGTCGAACCGCAAGCTCACCGACGACCTGAAGAGCCACTTCCTCAGTCCGCGCCGCGTGCGCGAGTGGATCGACGTGCACGGCCAGCTCGCCACGATCGCGCGCGAGCAGGGCTGGCGCATCGACACGGTGCCGGCGACGTTCGAGCAGCTGCACCTCGCGCTGCTGGCGGGCCTGCTCGGCAACGTCGGCACGCGCATCCTCGACGCCGACCGCGGCGAGCCGCCGTACGCCGGCGCGCGCGGCATCAAGTTCCACGTCTGGCCGGGCTCGCCGCTGCTGAAGAAGGCGGGGCGCTGGGTGATGGCGGCCGAGCTCGTCGAGACGTCGCGCCTGTTCGCGCGGACCATCGCGAACATCGAGCCCGGGTGGCTCGAGCGCGTCGGCGCGCACCTGCTGAAGAAGTCCCACACGGATCCGCACTGGGAGAAGAAGGCCGGGCAGGTGATGGCCTTCGAGCGCGCGACGCTGTACGGCCTCGTCGTCTATGCGCAGCGCCGCGTGCCGTACGGGCTGCTGAACCCGGAGCACGCGCGCGAGATCTTCCTGCGCGAGGCGCTCGTCGAGGGCGAGCTGGAGACGCGCGCGCCGTTCTTCGCACACAACCAGCGGCTGGTGCGCGAGATCCGCGAACTCGAGCACAAGACGCGGCGGCTCGACGTGCTGGTCGACGACGAACTGATCTTCGCGTTCTACGACCAGCTGGTGCCGGCCGACGTCCACACGGCCGCGCAGTTCGAGAAGTGGCGCGCGGCCGCGGAGCGCGAGCAGCCGAAGCGGCTCTTCCTGTCGCGCGACGACCTGATGCGGCACGAGGCCGCCGGCGTGACGACCGATCTCTTCCCCAAGCAGGTCGAGATGCGCGGCGTCACGATGGCGCTGACCTATCACTTCGAGCCCGGCTCCCCGCGCGACGGCGTGACGCTGACCGTGCCGCTCTATGCACTGAACCAGGTCGATCCGGTCCGCTGCGAGTGGCTGGTCCCGGGGATGCTCAAGGAGAAGGCGCACCTGCTGCTGAAGTCGCTGCCGCAGAAGCTGCGTCGCCATCTCGTCCCGGTGCCCGAGTACGCCGCCGGCTTCGTGGAGCGGATCGGCGAGCGGGCGGGCGCGCCGCCGCTGGTCGAGGCGCTGATCGCCGACATCCGTGCGGAGCGCAGCCTCGTCGCGCAGCCCGCCGACTTCAAGCTCGAGACGCTGCCGGCGCACCTGCTGATGAACTTCAAGGTCATCGACGAGCACGGCCGGCAGCTCGGCATGGGACGCAACCTCGCGCAACTGCGCGCGGAACTGGGGGCGCAGGCGCAGAGGAACTTCCAGCAACTCGCGCAGAAGGATGCGGAGGTCGCGGAGGGTCTCGCCGACGAGATCACCGACTGGGACTTCGGCGAGCTGCCCGAGTTGCTCGAGATCCGCCGCGGCGGCCAGGCGCTCGTGGGTTACCCGGCGCTGGTCGATCACGGCGGGCACTGTGCGGTCGAAGTGTTCGACGAGCCCGACGAGGCACTGGGCCAGCATCGCGCCGGCCTGCGCCGGCTGTTCCGGCTGCAGCTGCGGGAACAGGTGAAGTACCTGGAGAAGAGCCTGTCGACGCTGCAGACGACGCAGATCCAGGCTGCGACCGTTCCCTCACTCGCGCACGCGTGGGACGGCTTCGAGGACCTGCGCGACCAGGTCGTCACCGCGGCGCTCGACCGCACCTGCCTCGTCGAGCCGTGGCCCAGGGACCGCGCGGGCTTCGTGGCGCGCAAGGACGAGGCGCGCGGCAAGCTGACGCTGATCGCGCAGGAAATCGGGCGGCTGCTGGCGACGATCGTGCAGGAAGCCGCGCCGATCGCGCGCAGGCTCAACGGCCTGAAGGCGTTCCCCGCGGTGGTGACCGACGTCGAGCAGCAGCTGGGTCGTCTCTTCGCGCGGCGCTTCATCGTGACCACGCCGGCGAGCGCGCTCGCGCACTATCCGCGCTACCTGAAGGCGATCGGGGCGCGGCTCGACAAGCTCAAGAGCGACCCCGCGCGCGACGCCGCGCGGATGAGCGAGATCGCCGTGCTGCAGACGCCGTACCTGCGCGAGCTCGCCGCGCGCAAGGGCGTGGCCGACGCCCGGCTCGACGAGTTCCGCTGGCTGCTGGAAGAGCTGCGCGTGTCGCTGTTCGCGCAGGAACTGCGCACGCCGATGCCGGTGAGCGTCAAGCGGCTGCAGAAGGTGTGGGACAGCGTGAGCCGCTGACGTCCCTCCTTGCGGACCCGTGCGTTGGTGCGAGTGCGGGTTTGAGCGGTGGTGTGAAGGTTCGGCGGGTTGTTGCGGGCCTACGGAGCCAATTGCGCGCCGAGCGCGCTGTGGGGCGCCTCGACTCCGCGCGACGCGCGGCGGTCGACACCGGGTCGAGGGCACTTCTCGCGGGCCGGCAGCTTTCGGAGTGAGCTCTCGCGATTTCGCCAAGCGTGCCTTCCGGCCGGTGTTCCTCC
>JBFZCF010000068.1:0-10136 GCA_041308065.1 Burkholderiales bacterium | reverse complement strand
AGTTCGCGGCGATGAACTGGCTCACTTCCGCGCCGCCTCCGCCGGTTCGCCGCCGATGGCCTGCGCCTGCGGCGTCTCCGGATGCGCCAGCGGGTCGGGGATCAGCCCCTTGAGGAACGCGACGCGCTTGACCAGTTCGGAGGCGGCCTGGCCCAGCAGCAGCACCATGCCAAGCGGCACCAGCGCCAGCACCGGCCAGCGGATCAGGCCACCGGCGTTCTGCGACATCTCGCCTGACTGCCACCCCTTCATGAACAGTGGCCAGGACAACTGCAGCAGGATCCACGCGAGCGGCGCCAGGAACGCGACGATGCCGACGATGTCGATGATGTTGCGGGTCCGCGCGCTCAGACGGCCCGAGATGAAGTCGATGCGGACGTGCGCGTTGTGCAGGAAGGTGTAGCCGGCGCCCAGCAGGAACACCGCCGCGAACAGGTACCACTGCAGTTCCAGCCAGGCGTTCGAGCCGACGCTGAACACCTTGCGCACGACGGCGTTGGCGGCGCTGACGATGACCGTCGTGAACAACGCCCAGATCAGGATGCGCCCAACCCACTCGCTGATCGCGTCCATTCCGCGTGACAGGCGGAGCAGGAACTGCATGAGGTCCTCCCTGGTGGCGCCGCGCCTCGGTTCACCACGGCTCGGCGGGGCGCAGTCATTCTAGCTTTCGCTGCGAGGGGCCCTCAGGAGTCGGCGAGGCGAGCGCGCCACCGCGCGACCTGCGACTGCACTTGGACCGGTGCCGTGCCGCCGACGTGATCGCGCGCGGCGAGCGAGCCCGCGGTCGTCAGCGCGGCCTGCACATCGTCGGTGACGTGCGGAGCGAGCCGCTGCAGGTCGGCAATCGGCAGGGCGTCGAGCGCGCAGCCGCGCTCCACGGCGAGCCGCACCGCGCGGGCAACGGCCTCGTGGGCGTCGCGGAAGGGCATGCCCTTGCGCACCAGGTAGTCGGCAAGGTCGGTCGCCGTCGAGTAGCCCTCGCTGGCCGCCTGTTCCATCGCGGCGGCGTTGACTTCCAGGCCGGGCAGCATTTCGGCGAAGGCGCGCAGCGTGTCGGCCAGCGTGTCGACGGTGTCGAACACTGGCTCCTTGTCTTCCTGGTTGTCCTTGTTGTACGCGAGCGGCTGGCCCTTCATCAGCGTGAGCAGGGCCGTGAGGTTGCCATACACCCGGCCGCTTTTGCCCCGCGCGAGTTCGGGGACGTCGGGGTTCTTCTTCTGCGGCATGATCGACGAGCCGGTCGTGAAGCGGTCGGGCAGGCGCACGAAACCGAAGCGCGGGCTCATCCACAGGACCAGCTCTTCGGACAGGCGCGACACGTGCATCATCGCGATCGCGCCGGCCGCGCAGAACTCGATGGCGAAGTCGCGGTCGCTGACGGCGTCGAGCGAGTTGGCGGCCACGGACTCGAAGCCGAGCCGCTCGGCCACGAAGGCGCGATCGATCGGGAAGGTCGTTCCAGCCAGGGCCGCCGCGCCGAGGGGCAGCCGGTTGATCCGCCGGCGCGCGTCGACGAAGCGTTCGCGGTCGCGTTCGAACATCTCCACGTACGCGAGCAGGTGGTGGCCGAACGTCACGGGCTGCGCCACCTGCAGGTGCGTGAACCCGGGCATCACGGTGGCGGCGTGACGCGAGGCCTGTTCCACCAGCGCGGCCTGCACCCGCTGCAGCAGGCCGACGATGCCGTCCACCTCGCCGCGCAGCCACAGCCGGATGTCGGTCGCCACCTGGTCGTTGCGCGAGCGTCCGGTGTGAAGGCGCTTGCCGGCGTCGCCGACGAGGTCGGTCAGCCGCTTCTCGATGTTCAGGTGCACGTCCTCGAGGTCGATTCGCCACTCGAACGTGCCCTGCTCGATCTCGCCGCGGATCTGCCCGAGCCCGCGCTCGATGTCGGCGAGGTCTGCCGCGGAAATGATGCCGGCCCGCGCGAGCATCGCGGCGTGGGCGAGCGACCCTTCGATGTCGGCGAACGCGAGCCGACGGTCGAACCCGACCGACGCGGTGTAGCGAAGCACGAAGTCGGCCACCGGTTCGTCGAATCGGCCCGACCAGGCACTGCTTTTCGAGGCAAGCGGGTTCGCGGGTTGCGCAGGGTGCTCTGACATAATCGATTCGAGGGTCGGCGCTCTCGGGCAGCCTTGCCTGTCGCCGTGTGGTTGTCGTTCGCGGGGATTATAGGTTTGAAGACATCGCCACCCGCACTGAAGGGACCGCTCGCGCGAGACGAGACCGCGGTGCCGACGCCGAGGCGCGTGATTCCGGACGGCTGCAACCTGGGCGTGCTGCTGCGCGCGATCGGCTTCGTCTTCGCCCTGGCGGCCTGCGCGGCGCTCGGCGGCTCGGGTTCGGCGAACGAGGCAGTCGATTCTCTCCTGTACGCAATGTCGTTCGCCGTGCCGGGCACGCTCGGGACGCTGGTGCTCTGGTGCGCGGCGCGCCGCGCGCTGTCCGACTTCGGCATGCCGCTGCAGCGCGCGATCGCCTGGTTGATCCCGGGACTCGTCGCCGGCGCGCTCGCGCTCCTGTTTTCCGCGCCGGGTGGGCTATGGGCATTCCCGGCACACTTCGCGACCGCCTTCGTGCTCGGCGCCGGGTTCCAGCACTACTACGAACTGCGCGAGCGCGCGTTCTCGCCGGCCGTGGTCGAGGCGAAGTACCAGGCGCTGCAGTCGCGCATACGGCCGCACTTCCTGTTCAACAGCCTGAACGCGGTGCTGTCGGTGATCCGCACGGAGCCGGCCAAGGCCGAGCGGATGCTGGAGAGCATCGCCGAACTGTTCCGTGCGGTCATGGCCGATACGCGGAAGTTGGTGCCTTTGCAGCAGGAAATCGAGCTTTGCCGCGACTACGTGGAGATCGAACAGACGAGGTTGGGAAATAGGCTGGCTGTCGACTGGCAAATCGGGGCATACCACCCCCGGGCAAAGGTGCCACAGTTGCTCCTGCAACCGGTCATCGAGAACGCGGTCCGCTACGGCGCGGAGAAGCTGGCAGGCAAGGCCGACATCGTGGTGCGCGTTCGCCAGCACGGATTCACGCTGGAGATCTTCGTCAGCAACCCGATCGCCCCGGATCGACCGGAGCGGGAGGGCAACCAGATCGGCCTCGCCAACATCAGGGGCCGCCTGGCGCTGATCTACGACCTCGAGGCCAAGGTGGAGACCCGGATGCGCCGTGACCGGTTCGAGTTGACGATGACTCTGCCGGTGGAACGGCGCAGCTGAGCTGGAGCAACGATGCTGAACGTGATGATTGTCGACGACGAACCTCCGGCCCGGGCGCGCCTCGGCCAGGTTCTGCGCGACTGCTCGCAACAGGTGTCGTTGCAGCTCGTCGGTGAGGCCGAGGGCGGGATTCGCGGCCTCGAGGAGGCGGACCGGTTGCGGCCCGACGTCGTGCTTCTCGACGTCAACATGCCGGACATGAACGGCATCGAGGTGGCGCGCCACCTGGCGCAACGGCAGAACCCGCCGGCCGTGATCTTCGTGACGGCCTATGACGAACACGCGCTCGAAGCCTTCGAGGTGCAGGCGCTCGACTACCTGATGAAACCCGTACGCGCAGAACGTCTCGTGGCCGCCCTTGCGCGCGCCGAACGCTTCCGGACCAACGAGCCCCGGATCGAGGAACTGGCCAAGAACATCGGCGCGGTGCGGTCGCACCTGACCGTGTCCGAACGCGGCCGCATGATCCTCGTCGCGGTGGAGGAGATCGTCTACCTCCGCGCCGAACTGAAGTACGTCACGATCAAGACGCCGACGCGCGAGTACCTGACCGAGGAGTCGCTGACCTCCCTCGAGTCGGAGTTCGGTGACCGCTTCGTCCGCATCCACCGCAACGCGCTGGTCGCGCGCAACTCCATCCTCGGCTTCCAGCGCGTCCGCGGCACCGTGGACGACGACGGCGAAGCGTCCGAGGGCCACTGGGAAGTGCTCCTGAAGGAAGTCTCGGAGCGCCTCCCGATCAGCCGCCGGCAGTGGCCGACGGTCAAGGCTGCCGCCAAGGTCTAGCGTTCTCGCCGCGGTCCCGAGCGGCGGCAAGCTCGCTGTCGCTTGAGTCTTCTCGCCCCTCGCCGAGCAGCGCAGCGAAGTCGGCGCGTCAGCGCCGACCACCCCGGAGGAGCACCTGGCGCTCCCCGCCCGCCGCAGTTGGCGCGCCACACCAGGACACCGCGAGTTGAGTCGGCCGCCCCGGTAGACTTCGTCGCCTCGACGAATCGGAAGCGATCACATGAATGCACCGCAACGGGTCGTCATCGCGACCCGCGAGAGTCCGCTGGCGCTGTGGCAGGCCGAGCACGTCCAGGCCCTGTTGCGCCAGCAGGGCGCCGCGGTCGACCTGCTTGGCATGACCACGCGCGGCGACCAGATCCTCGATCGCACGCTGTCGAAAGTCGGCGGCAAGGGCCTGTTCGTCAAGGAACTCGAGGTCGCGCTGCTGGAAGGCCGAGCGGACCTCGCGGTGCACTCGCTGAAGGACGTGCCGATGGAACTGCCGCCCGAGTTCGAACTCGCGGCGGTCATGACGCGCGAGGATCCGCGCGACTGCGTCGTGTCGACTCGCTACGCGGCGCTCGAAGCGATGCCGGCGGGCGCCCGCATCGGCACCTCGAGCCTGCGCCGCGAACTGATGCTGCGCGCGCGCTTTCCGCACCTGTCGATCCAGTCGATCCGTGGCAACGTCGGCACCCGGCTGGCGAAGCTCGACCGCGGCGAATTCGACGCGCTCGTGATGGCCGCCGCCGGGTTGAAGCGCCTCGGCCTCGCCGATCGCATCCGCCAGATCATCCCGACCGCGGTGTCGCTGCCGGCGCCGGGACAAGGCGCGCTCGGCATCGAAGTGCTGCGCGCGCATCCCACTGCGCGGTCGCTGCTTGCGCCACTGGACGATCCGTCGACGCGCGCGGCGACGGCCGCCGAGCGCGGCGTATCGCGCGGGCTGGGCGGCAGTTGCCAGGTGCCGCTGGCGGCCTACGCCGAAGTCGAAGGCAGCGAGCTGCGCCTGCGCGCGCTGGTCGGCAACGCGGCCACCGGAGAGTTCGTGGAGACGGAGATCCGGGGGCCGCTGACCGACCCCGATGCGATCGCGGCGGAGGCGGTCGCGCGCCTGAAGGCCGACGGCGCGCTTCGACTGCTCGGCTCGGCCTGAACCGCGCCGGCCGATGCGTGCACCGGTCATCGTCACCCGTCCGGCGGCGCCCGGCCAGCGTCTGGTGGCGGCGCTGCGAAGAGGCGGCGGCGAGGTTGCGTGGTGGCCCGCTTTCGACATTGCGCCGCCGGCGAACGAGGCGACGGTGCGCCAGGCGCTCGACCACCTGGCCGACTATGACCTCGCGCTGTTCGTCAGTCCGAACGCCGTCCACGCGACCGCGGAGCGACTTGCTGCGGACTGGCCGGCCTCGACCGTGATCGGCGCGGTCGGGGCGAGCACGCGCGACGCCGCCGTGGCCGAACTGCCGGGTGGCAGCGCCGCCGCCATCGTGGCGCCGGACGACGGTGACGAGTCCGGCTCGGAGGGATTCTGGCGCGCGTGGCGTGCGACAGGACGGCGCGCGCGTCGCGTGCTGGTGCTGCGTGCCGCCACCGGGCGCGACTGGATCATCGACCAGTTCCGTGCGGCCGATGCCGAGGTGGACGCGCTGGCGGTCTACGACCGTTCGCCGCGCGCGCTGTCGGCAGGCGATCGGACCCGCCTGGTCGGCTGGATGCACAACGGTGTCCCGCCGATCACGGTCGTCAGCAGCGCCGAGGCGGTCGGCGCGATCCTGGAGCAGGTGCAAAGGGTCGAGGGTGCCGCCGAGTGGCTGCGGCGCGGCTTCGCCATCGCCACCCATCCGCGCGTGGCGCAGCGGCTTCGGGCGGCCGGATTCGCGAACGTCGAAGCTTGTGCTCCGGAGGACTCCGCAGTGATCGGCAAGCTAGAATCGATGCAGGGTTGATCACCGCCTCCCGGTGGCCCGCGCCGCGACCGCAACGTCGCATCCACTGCTGCCGCTGTCTCGTCGAACGTGAGCACCGAACCGACCACAAGCCCGGAATCGGCGGTCGCGCCAACCGCGGTCGTCGAGCCCGTTGGCGCCGCGCCGACCGCGCGCGCGGGCGTGCCGTGGCTGGCGCTGCTGGCGCTGCTGCTCGTCGCGGCCGTCGGCGCGTTGACATACACCCAGTTCGCCGCGGTCAAGCGCGAGACGGCGCTCCGCTTGGCGGAGCTGCAGCAGGCGGCGGCCGCTGCCACGGAGACCGCGACGCGCGCCGACGCGGAAGCGCGCGCGGCGCGACAGCAGGCTGCCGTGCTCGAGGCGCGCCTCGCCGAAGTCGAGAGCCAGCGCGAGGCGCTCGAGCAGCTGTACGCGGATCTGTCGCGCGGCCGCGACGAGGCCGCGCTCGTCGAAGTGGAGCGGCTGATCACGCTTGGCGCGCAGGAACTGCAGATCTCCGGCAGCGTGCCGACCGCGCTCGCCGCGCTGCAGACGGCCGATACGCGACTGGCCCGCCTCGAGTCGCCTCGCTTCCTGCCGTTGCGGCGCGTGCTCGCGCGTGACATCGAGCGGCTCAGGGCCGCGCCGGCCGTCGACATCACCGGCATCGCGCTCAAGATCGATCAGTTGATGGCGGGCTCGGAGAGCTGGCCGCTGCTGGCGGACGCGAGCCCGGCGGCACCCGCGACAGCGACGTCGCGCCAGGATCCGCCGCCGCCGCGCCACCTCGAGTGGTGGGAGCGCACGCTGGACTCGATCCAGCGCGAACTCGGCGAGTACCGGGACCTGATCCGCATCCGGGCCGTCGAGGCACCGGACGCCATGCTGCTTGGACAGCAAACGCAGCTGATGGTCCGGCAGCAGCTGCGACTGCGGCTGCTCAATGCCCGCCAGGCGCTGCTCGCGCGCAATGACCGGCTGTACCGCGCGGACCTTGCCGAGGCGCAGGCGCTTCTGAACCGCTACTTCGACGTGCGACAACGCGACACCGCGGCGGCGCTCGCTTCGATGAAGCAGCTCGCCTCGGCGCCGCTGTCGGTCGAGACGCCGAACATCAACGACAGCGTGTCCGCGGTGCGCGCCGTGCGGACCGCACCGGGTCGATAGCGATGCGCTGGCTGACGTCGGCCTTGCTGCTCGCGGTGCTGGCGGCAGTCGTCGCGCTGATCCTGCAGATCAACGCCGGCAACGTCGCGTTCCTGGTGCATCCATACCGGATCGACGTTTCGCTGAACCTGTTCATCGTCGCGCTGGTGATCCTGCTGGCGGTCGTGTACTGGATCGCCCGCGCGATCCAGAAAGTGGCGGACTTTCCGGAGCAGGTGAAGTTGTATCGCACGCGCCGGGAGGAGATCGGCGGCCAGCAGGCGCTGATCGAGGCCGTGAGAAGCCTGCTCGAAGGACGCTTCGCGCGGGCCGAGAAGGCCGCGCGCGCGGCGCAGTCGTCCGACACGACGGCGGGCGTGGCGGCGCTGATCGGCGCGCGCGCCGCGCACCGGATGCAGGAGTACGAACGGCGCGACGAGTGGCTGCACCGCGCCGAGGGCGATCGGGCGATGCAGACCGCGCGCCTCGTGACCAGCGCGGAGATGTGGACGGAGCAGCGCGAGAACGACTCGGCGCTCGACGCGATCGACCGTCTCCACGGCGCCGGCGCGCGGCACATTCATGCCACGCGGATCGCGCTCAATGCCAACCTGCAGTCCGGCCGCTGGGACGACGCGCTGAAGGCCGTGCGACTCCTCGAGAAGCGCAACGCCCTGCATCCGGTCCTGGCCCGCAAGCTGAAGCACGCGATCTACCGGGAGCTGATGCTCGCGCAGCGCCACGATCCCGTCGCGCTCGAGGCATCGTGGCGCGGCCTGCCCCAGGCCGATCGGGAACTGCCCGAGATCGCGCTGGAGGGCGCACGGCTGCTGAACGTCGCGGGACGCGGCCACCTCGCCGCAGAAGTCATCGAGACCGCCCTCGGCAAGTCCCCGGCCGCGTGGGACGACATGGCGGAGCGGCTGCTCGACGAGTACGCACGGGCGCAGGCCTTCCCTGCGCGCAGCCAGCTGGAGCGCGCGGAGGCGTGGCTGGCGCAGGCGCCCCCGAGCGGGCTGGTCCGCGCGGCGCTGCTGCGCGCGGCAGGATTGATCTGCCTGCGGGAGCAACTGTGGGGCAAGTCGAAGGGATACCTCGAGAACAGCCTCACGGAGGCGAAGCACCCGTCGACGTTCCTCGCGCTCGCGCGGCTCGCCGAGACCGTGGGTGACGAGGCCGAGGCGGCACGGCAGTACCGCGAGGCGGCGCTCGGCTTCGCGCATCTGCCGTCGGCGGCGACCGACAGCGCGATGGCTGCCATGCGCGCGAGCATGCGTGACATCACGCACTAGCAGCGCACTGGCTTCGCTTGAAACGTGGTTCCGGGCCGCATGCCTGCAGGCCCGATCCGGCGGCGCCGGCGCTTAGCCGAGGACACGTGCCGGCCGGGAGCAGCGCGCGCGGCCGGGCGGGCAGCGGGTCACGCCGGACTCCGGCCTCTGCGTCGACCGTGGTGAAATCGGGGTATGGCGGAACTCAACCAGATCCTCCTCGTCGCTTCGCTGCTGCTGTTCGGTGCGATCGCGCTGTCGGCCGCATCGCAGCGGCTCGGGGTCCCTTCGCTGCTGGTCTTCCTCGCGGTCGGGCTCGTCGCCACCGAACTGCCCGGCGCGCCGAGCATCTCCATTCCGGTTTCGACCGCAGCCTTGATCGGCAACCTGGCGCTGGCCGTCATCCTGCTCGATGGCGGGCTGCGCACGCGGTTCGGCACGCTGCGGATGGTCGCCGCGCCGGCGCTGACCCTGGCCACGCTCGGCGTGTTCATCACGGCGTCGGTACTGGGCGCGATCGCGGTCATGCTGCTCGGCCTCGACTGGAAGTACGGGCTGCTGCTCGGAGCGATCGTCGGATCGACCGACGCGGCGGCGGTGTTCGCGCTGCTCGGCGGCGGCGGGCTGCGGCTGAACGAGCGCGTCGAGGCGACACTGGAAGTGGAGTCCGGCCTGAACGATCCGATGGCGGTCTTCCTGACGATCGCGACGATCGAACTGATCCGCGTGCCCGGCAGCGGCATTGCACAGATCGCCCCGCTGTTCGCCCAGCAGCTGCTGGTCGGGCTGGCCGTGGGGTGGGCGCTGGGCCGCCTGCTCGCTCGCGTGGTGGCGCGCATCCGGCTGAGCGAGGGCCTGTACGTGCTGCTGATCCAGTCGGGCGGCCTCATCATCTTCGCGGCTGCGAACGTGCTCGGCGGCAGCGGATTCCTGGCGATCTACCTGGCCGGCATGATCGTCGCCAACCAGCGGCGCCACGTGACGGTCGACGTGCTTCGGGTAAGCGACGGCTTTGCGTGGCTCGCCCAGGCCACGATGTTCCTGCTGCTGGGCGTGATCACCGACATCGCGCAACTGCTGACGGTCGTGACCGCCAAGGTGCTGGTCGTCGTGATCGCGCTGATGCTGGTCGCGCGTCCGCTCGCTGCCGCGATCTGCCTGCTGCCCTTCCGCTATACGCGCCGGGAAGTCGCCTTCATCGGCTGGGTCGGCCTGCGCGGCGCGGTGCCGATCGTGCTCGCGCTGTTCCCGCTGCTTGCCGGACTGCCGCAGGCTTCGACGCTGTTCCACATAGCCTTCCTGATCACGCTGATGTCGCTGCTGCTGCAGGGAAGCACGCTGGGCTTCGCTGCGCGCCTGGCCGGCGTGCAGCGTCCGCCAGCCTCGCGGGCGCTGTCGAGCGCCACCCTGGAGGGTGGCGAGCCGCCGCGCGAGGTGGTGCAGTTCCGCGTGTACGAGGCTTCGCAGGCGACCGCGGGGCCGCTGGCGGGCATCGAGTGGCCCGAGCAGGTCCGCCTGGTCGAAGTTTGCCGTGGCGATCGCATCGTCGAAGCCGAGCGGCTGCGCCCGGGCGACGTCGTCACGGTGATCGCGACCGAGGCGGCGCTGCCGGAACTGGAGGTCCTGCTCGGTCCGCCGGCGCCGGTCGGCGAGCTCACACTCGACCCGTCGGCGTCGATCGGCGACCTGTTCGAGTACTACGGCGCGACGCTGCCTGCGGACGCCTATCCTGCGACCAAGCTCACCGAGTTCGTGGCGCTCCGGCTGCACGGCCGCGGGGCGGCGGGCGACGTCCTCGA
>JBFZCF010000067.1:0-10204 GCA_041308065.1 Burkholderiales bacterium | reverse complement strand
AGGCCGTCGCGGTCATCTCGGCGACCGCCCTCGACGGCGCGCGCGCCGGCAAGACGATCGAGGAAGTGACGAAGGAGGCGCGCGCCGCGCTCACCAAGGCCGACGTGATGGACGGCGTCGCCGACCTTATTCCGATGGTGCAGATTGAGGCGGTGTTCACCGACGGCAGCCGTCTGGTGACCGTCCACACGCCGATCCAGTGAACGTCGCAAGAGGAGCCTAGACCATGGCAGCCCTGAAGTCCTTCCCCAGCCTCGCGCGCGACGTCGACCCCGCCTCCGCCAAGGTGCCGGTCGGCGGCTACGTCGTCCGCAAGGAGGCCGTCTCGTTCCACGAGCAACTGGCCGTCACCACGCTCAAGGTGCGCAACACCGGTGATCGACCGGTACAGGTCGGCTCGCACTTCCACTTCTTCGAAGTCAACCGCGCTCTCGAGTTCGACCGCGCCGCCGCCTTCGGGCAGCACCTGAACATTCCGGCATCGACCGCGATCCGGTTCGAGCCCGGCGACGAGCGCGAGGTGAACCTGGTGCCTTACCTCGGCAAGCGTGCCGTGTACGGCTTCAACAACCTGGTCGACGGCGCCACCGCCGGCAAGACCGCCGAGGCGCGCAAGGCGAAGGCGGTCGCGCTGGCCGCGAAGCGCGGCTTCCGTTCGCCGGCCGCGAAGAAGCGCTGAGCCGTAGACCTCCCCACGCAAGGACTCCGATGGCAACCATTTCACGCAACGAGTACGTCGGCCTGTTCGGTCCCACCACCGGCGACCGCATCCGTCTTGGCGACACCGGTCTGTTCGTCGAAATCGAGCGCGACCTGCGCGGCGCGCCCGGCGACGAGATCGTCTTCGGCGGCGGCAAGAGCCTGCGCGAAGGCATGGGCATGGACAACCGGATCACCCGCGCGGGCGGCGCGCCCGACCTGGTGATCACCAACGTGACGATCATCGACGCCGTGCTCGGCGTGGTGAAGGCCGACGTCGGCATCAAGGACGGGCGTATTTGCGCCATCGGCAAAGCCGGCAACCCGCAGGTGATGGACGGCATCACGCCGGGGCTGGAGTGCGGCCTGGCCACCGATGCGATCTCGGGCAACCACTTGATCCTGACCGCCGGCGGCATCGACACGCACATCCACTTCATCTCGCCGCAGCAGGCCTACGCGGCGCTGTCCAACGGCACCACCACGCTCATTGGCGGCGGCACCGGCCCCACGGATGGCTCGAATGCGACCACGGTCACGCCGGGGCCGGGCAACATCCGCATGATGCTGCGCGCCTTCGAGAACTGGCCGGTCAACGTCGGCATCCTCGGCAAGGGCCACGGGCACGGCAAGGCGGCGCTGGTCGAGCAGGTCGAGGCCGGCGTGGTCGGCTTCAAGTGCCACGAGGACTGGGGCACGACGCCGGCCGTGCTGCGCTCCGCGCTGACCGTCGCCGACGAGATGGACGTGCAGGTGTGCATCCACACCGACACGCTCAACGAGTCGGGCTTCGTCGAGGACACGATCGACGCCTTCGAGGGCCGCACGATCCACTCGTTCCACACGGAAGGCTCGGGCGGCGGCCACGCACCGGACATCATCCGCATCTCGGGGCTGCCGAACGTGCTGCCGGCCTCGACCAACCCGACGCTGCCCTACGGCATCAACTCGCAGGCCGAGCTCTACGACATGATCATGGTGTGCCACCACCTGAGCCCCGACATCCCGTCGGACGTGGCGTTCACAGAGAGCCGCATCCGCGCCGAGACCATCGCCGCCGAGAACGTGCTGCACGACCTGGGCGTGATCTCGATGATGTCGAGCGACTCGCAGGCGATGGGCCGGATCGGCGAGTGCTGGCTGCGCACCATCCAGACGGCCGACGCGATGAAGACGGGGCGCGGCAAGCTGCCCGAGGACGCCAAGGGCAACGACAACTTCCGCGTCCTGCGCTACGTGGCGAAGATAACGATCAACCCGGCGATCGCGAGCGGTATCTCGCACGTGCTCGGCTCGGTCGAAGTCGGAAAGGTCGCCGACCTGGTGCTGTGGGACCCCGCGTTCTTCGGCGCGAAACCGAAGCTCGTGCTCAAGAACGGCGTCATCAGCTGGTCGGTGATGGGCGACCCGAACGCGTCGCTGCCGACGCCGCAGCCGGTGTACTACCGGCCGATGTTCGGCGCCTTCGGCAAGGCCTTGCCCGACAGTTGCATCACCTTCGTATCGGCTGCCGCGCACGCGGCCGGCATCAAGAAGAAGCTGGGGCTGGACCGGCAGGTGATGGCGATCGGCAACACGCGCAAGGTCGGCAAGCGCGACATGGTCCGCAACTCCGGAACGCCGACGATCGAGGTGAACCCCGAGACCTTCGCGGTCACGGTCGACGGCAAGCACGCCACGGTCAAGCCCCTGACGACCGTCTCGCTCAACCAGAAGTATTTCTTCAGCTGACGGGTTCGCGCGTGATTCTCGTCGAAGCGGTGCTGGGCAATGTGGAGGATCCGGAGTGGGCGGCGCGCCTTGCCGCTGCCACGGTGGATCCACTCGATCTCGACCACTGGGAGGCGCAGAAGAACCGCTTCCGCAAGCGGACGAAGGGCGGCGTCGAACTCGCCGTGTCGCTCGACCGAGGCGCGTTCATGCGCACAGGCGACGTGCTGGTGTGGGACGCCGCCTCCGCCAGCGCCGTCGTGGCGCGGATCAGCCTGCGCGACGTGATGGTCATCCACCTCGACGCGCTGGCCGGGGTGGGGCCCGAACTGGCGATGCGCACGTGCGTCGAACTCGGTCATGCGCTCGGCAACCAGCACTGGCCGGCGCTGGTCAAGGGCGGCCGCGTCTACGTGCCGCTCACCGTCGATCGCAAGGTGATGGCGTCGGTGATGAACACGCATCGCTTCGAGGACATCAGCTACGAGTTCGTGCGGGGCGGCGAAATCGTCCCGTACCTGGCGCCGCACGAATCGCGGCGACTGTTCGGAGGAGCGGAAGGGCCGGTGCATACGCACACCCAGGAGGCGTACGTCGAGGTCGACGGCGAAACCGGCGAGACCTACGGCCGTCCTCCCGTCAGAGCGCCAGGGGGTGCCCGGCCGCAGTCAGTCAGCCACTCGCACGAACATACGCACGAACACGCGCACGAGCACGCCCACGAGGTCGGACACGATCACAGGCACGATCACGGCCACACGCATTCGCCGGCGCATGAGCCTGCGGACGCCGGTCGGGCCCGGCTGCCGCGCTCCGAATGACGGCGGCCCTCGGTCCCGCGCCGGTGGCGGGCGCCGGCGCGCTGCTGGCGCGCGCGCTGCAGTTCGGCGACTCGGTGTTCCCGGTGGGCGGGTTCGCGTTTTCCGGCGGACTCGAGTCCGCGATCCAGAAGCGGGTGGTGACCGATGCCGTCACCTTGCAGGCGTTCACCCGCACAGCGCTCGAGCAGGCCGCGCTCGGCGACGGCATTGCCATCGTCGCGGCGCATCGCGCGGCAAACGCGGGTGACGTCGAGGAAGTTGCCCGCATCGACCGGAAGGTCTATGCGCGCAAGCTCTCCAGCGAGATGCGGACGATGACCGTGCGCATGGGCAAGAAGTTCGCCGAGATGGGCGCCGAGGTGGTCGGGGCGCCGCTGCTGGCGGAGTGGCGCGGGAGGATCGACGCCGGCACCACGCCCGGCTGCTACCCGATATCGCTTGCCGTGAATTTCGCCGCGCAGGACCTGCCTGCGCGCGATGCGTTCGTCGTGCACCAGTACGGCGTCGCGTCGATGATCCTGAGCGCCGCGCTGCGGTTGATGAAGATCAGCCACGTCGACACGCAGCGCATCCTCTACCGGCTCGACGCCGGCACCGATGCCGACTACGAGGCCGCCGCCGCGGCCCGCCTCGAAGACATGGCGGGCTTCGCGCCGCTCACGGAGATCCTCGCCGCGGTGCACGTCAAGGCGCACGTGCGACTGTTCATGAACTGAAGGAACTGACTTGGCAAAGAAAATCACGCGTATCGGTGTCGGTGGCCCGGTGGGGTCCGGCAAGACGGCCATTGTCGAGGCAATCACGCCGCGCCTGCTCGAGATGGGGATCAAGGTCCTGATCATCACCAACGACGTGGTGACGACCGAGGACGCGAAGCACGTGCAGCGGACCCTCAAGGGCATCCTGCTCGAGGAGCGCATCCTCGGGGTGGAGACCGGCGCCTGTCCGCACACGGCGGTGCGCGAGGATCCGAGCATGAACCTGGCGGCGGTCGAGGACATGGAGGCGCGCTTCCCGGACGGCGACGTGGTGCTGATCGAGAGCGGGGGCGACAACCTGACGCTGACGTTCTCGCCGGCGCTGGTCGACTTCTTCATCTACGTCATCGACGTCGCCGCCGGCGACAAGATTCCCCGCAAGAACGGCCCGGGCATCTCGCAGTCGGACATCCTCGTCATCAACAAGACCGACCTTGCGCCGTACGTGGGGGCGAGCCTCGAGGTGATGGATCACGACTCGCGGATCATGCGTGGCGACAAGCCGTTCATCTTCACGAACTGCAAGACGGGGGAGGGGATCCCGCAACTGGTCGAGCTGATCCGCAGCGACCTGCTGTTCGACATGAAGCTGGCGGAGCGGCAGCCCGCGTGATGGGTGCCGCCGAGCGATTGCCCGGGTCCTCTCCGTGGGCCCTGGCCGAGGCGCTCGGCCATGCCGCCGTCGAACTCGCGGCGTTCCAGGACGAGCCGCCGCAGATGGCGACCGGTGCGGTCGGCAAGACCGGTTTCCTCAGGCTCGGTTTCGAACGGCGCGACGACTGGACTGTCCTGGCCGACCTCGAGTCCCGCGCCCCGTGCATGGCGCAGCGCGCCCTGTACCCGGACCCGGCGATGCCGGACCTCGCATGGCTCTTCATGATCTCGACGGCGGGCTGCGTGCTGCAGGGCGACCGCCTGGCGCTTGACCTGACGCTCGCGCCGGGCGCGCGCGCGCATGTCACCACCCAGTCGGCGACCAAGGTGCACACCATGGACGCCAACTGTGCGGTGCAGACCCAGTCGATCGCGGTCGCCGACGGCGCCTACCTCGAGTTCATGCCCGAGCCGCTGATTCCCCACCGCGGTGCCCGGTTCCTCGCCGATACGCGGATCTCGATCGCCCCGACGGCGACGCTGCTCTACGCGGAGATCCTCCAGCCGGGTCGCAAGCACCATCACCCGGACGAGTGCTTCGGCGCCACGCTGCTCTCTTTCGCGGTCTGCGCGGAGCGGCCCGATGGGCAGGCGCTGTTCACCGAGAAGCTCGTGATCGACCCGGCCCGGCGCGCGATGCGCCAGACCGGCGTGATGGACACGTTCGACGTCTTCGGCAATGTCGTCCTGCTCACGCCGAAGGACGGCGCCGACCGTGTCCACGCGCGCGTCGAGGCTGACGTCGACCACGCGAACGGCCTGGCCTTCGGCGCCTGCCGGCTGCCGAACGACGCCGGGCTGGTCTTCAAGGTGCTCGGCCGCGAGACCGCGCAGGTCAAGGCCAAGGTGCGCGAGTTCTGGGGCATCGCGCGCCAGGAGATCACGGGGACGGAACTTCCGCCGTCTTTTTTCTGGCGCTGACAAGGGAGACGACGATGAAGCTGCAGCTGGAGTGGTGGGACAGCCTGTGCAAGGGCTCGGCGGTTCTCCGCTTCGTCGACATCAACCTGCGCGGCATCGGACAGGTGATGTTCCAGGACAACCCGCTGTCCGGACTTCTGTTCTTCATCGCCATCGGCTGGGGGTCGTTCGCGGCCGGCATGCCCCAGGTGGCAATCGGCGGGTTGGTGGCGCTGCTTGCGGGAACGCTGACCGCGCAGTGGCTGCGCGTCGACGCGCCCGGGCTCGCGGCCGGGCTGTATGGGTACAACGCCTACCTCGTGGGGCTGGCGCTGGGGACGTTCCTCGCCGTGTCGCCGCTCTTCTGGATCTACGTCGCGCTCGGCGGCGCCGTTTCGGTGGTCGCCACGCTCGGGATGGCCAATGTGTTCAAGACCTGGGGCGTCGCCGCGCTCACCGCGCCGTTCGTCCTCACGACGTGGCTGCTGTTGCTGGCAACCTACGCGTTCACTGCGATCGAGGGCAGCGGACTGCCGATGAGCGCCGAGATCACGCCGCTCGATCCTGCCGTGACGAACCCGCTTGCTTTCGGCGACTTCGTCCAGGGGATCCTGAAGAGCATCTCGCAGGTGTTCCTGAAGGCGAGCATCCTGGCCGCGCTGCTGCTCCTTGCCGGGCTGGCCGTCAACTCGCTGGCCGCCGCGGCGTTCGCCCTGGGTGGCGCAATCGTGGCGGTGATCACGGGGCACATCCTCGGCGCCGAGAGCGACCTCATCACCGGCGGCCTGATGGGCTTCAGCCCGGTCCTCACCGCGATCGCGATCGGCGCGGTGTTCTACCAGCCGAGCCCGCGCGTCGCGCTCTACGCGCTCGTGGGAACGGTGTTCACCGTAATCGCACAGGGCGCGATGAACGTCGTCCTGATGCCCTTCGGCATTCCCACCCTGACCGCGCCATTCGTCCTCGTGTCCTGGCTGTTCCTGCTGCCGCGCCAGCACTTCGGGCAGGGCACGCACTCGTGACGGTTGGAGCGGCCCGCGCGCCCGGTGTCGGGCGCGATTGCGGACCGCCCTTGCGGTGGATCAATCGGGAGCGCGACGACTCCGAGTCGAGCGCGGAGTCTGGCGGCGGGTCATTGCCCGCGGGCTAACCTCCGCCGGGTTCGACCGGCCGCCGCGACATGCCCAAGCACGAGAATAGCCAGAGGGGTTCCATGACTGCATTGAGACGCTGCGGAGGGCTGCTGGCGGGCGCAGCGCTGCTGCTGACGACGGCCGTCGCCCAGGCGGCGCCCAGCGACAGCCGGAGTTCCGACTCGCCGCGCATCGCGCTTGCACTGTCCGGCGGTGGCGCCCGCGGCATCGCGCACGTCGGTGTCCTGAAGGTGCTCGAGGAACTGCGGGTGCCGGTGCACTGCGTGGTCGGCACCAGCATGGGGGCCATCGTCGGCGGTACCTTCGCGGCCGGCCGCTCGTCGCAGGAGATGGAGGCCATCGTTCTCGCGGCCGACTGGACGGAGATCTTTCGCGACACGCCGCCGCGCCGCGAAAGGGCGGTCCGGCGCAAGATCGACGACTTCAAGCCGCTGTTCGGCTTCGAAGTCGGCCTGCGCGACGGGTCCGTGGCTCTGCCGAAAGGCGTGATCGCCGGCGTGTCGATCGAGTCCTTCTTCCGCGAGATGGTGCAACCGGCTGCGGAGATCAGCGACTTCGACAAGCTCCCGGTGCCGTACCGCGCGATCGCCACCGACCTCGAGACGGGCGCGGCCGTCGTGCTTGGCAGCGGCAGCGTCGCGCAGGCGATGCGCGCCAGCATGTCGGTGCCGGGAGGGATGGCGCCCGTCGAGATCGACGGCCGCCTGCTGGTCGACGGCGGCCTCGCCGACAACCTGCCGATCGACCAGGCACGTCGCCTGTGCGGCGACGTCGTCATCGCCGTCAACATCTCGACGCCGCCGCTGCGACGCGACCAGATCACGTCGGCGGGCAGCGTGACAGCGCAGATGATCAACTTCATCGGCCTGCAGACGGTCAAGGATCAGCTGAAGAGCCTGACGCCGAAGGACGTGCTGGTGGCGCCTGACCTCGGCGACATCTCGTCGTCCAACTTCGATCGCTCGCGCGACGCCATCCGCATCGGCGAAGAGGCGACGCGCGCGATGGCGCCACAGCTGCAGCGCTACAGCCTGCCGGCCGACCAGTATGCGGCGCAGCGCAGGCGGCAGCTGGCGGCGGCCCCGCCTTACTTCGAGGTCGACGAGATCCGCATCGAGGGCCTGGACCGCACCAATCCCGCGGTCGTGGAGACGCTTGTCGAGAGCGCACCCGGCCAGCCCCTGACCGAGGCGAAGGTGGCGACCGACCTGCGTCGCATCTTCGGCACGGGGGACTACGAAGCGATCAGCTACCGCGTCACCGGCGGGGCCGAAGGGCCGCGCGCGATGCTGATCGAACCGGTGGAGAAGTCCTGGGGACCGGATTACCTGAGGTTCGGGCTGGCGCTGGCGAGCGACTTCGCCGGCGACAACCAGTTCAACGTCAGGGCGCAGTACCGCCGCACCTGGCTCAACAGCCTCGGAGCGGAGTGGGTCAACGAAGTGCAGGTCGGTCAGCACGCGTTCTTCAGCACCGAGTGGTACCAGCCGTTGAACGTGGCCGGCCAGTGGTTCGTTGCGCCGTCGTTCGACGCGGGTGTTCGGACGCGCGGCGTGTTCATCGACCAGGACAAGGTGGCGGACTACCGGACCACGGTGATCGAGGGCGGCATCGACGGTGGCGCGCGGCTCGGTACCTGGGGCGAACTGCGCGTGGGCTTCGTGAGGTCCAACGTGCACGCGCGGGTCGACACCGGCTCGACGCTGCTGCCGTCGGTGCGCGAGACGACCGCCGGCCTGCGCGCGGCGCTGTTCATCGACCAGACCGACCAGGCGTGGTTTCCCCGCGAAGGCTACGGTGCGGTCGGCACCGCGTATCGCGCCACGACCGGGCTCGGCTCGGACCTCACCTACAGCCGCGTGGAACTCGCTGGTCGCGTGGCGAAGAGCTGGGGTCCGCACACCCTCAATCTGGCCGTCAGCGGCGGCACCGCGCTCGACTCGGACATGCCGGCCTACGAGTCATTCACGCTCGGCGGGCCGCTGCGGCTGTCGGCTTATCGCCTGGACCAGTTCGCCGGTCGCCAGTACGCCTTCGGCCGGCTGGTTTACTACAACCGCACGATCAGGTTGCCAGAACTGCTCGGCTCCGGCGTGTTCGTCGGCGGCTCGGCGGAAATCGCCCGCGTCACTGACCGGTCCGAACGGTTGCCGCCTATCGGAACGGTGTGGTCGGCGTCGACGTTCCTCGCGGCGGTCACGTTCCTCGGGCCGGGCTATCTTGGCGTCGGCGTTGGCCCCGGGCGCTGGTCGCTGTACCTGCTGCTCGGCGCGCCGTAAGGGCAAGCCTGGCGATCAGCGTGCGCTGATCGCCAGGCCGGCCGCGTAGCCCGAGGACCACGCCCACTGGAAGTTGTAGCCGCCGAGCCATCCGGTGACGTCGACGACTTCGCCGATGAAGTGCAAGCCAGGGACTCGCTTCGCTTCGAGAGTTGCCTGTGACAGCTCGTCGGTGTCGACGCCGCCGCGCGTGACCTCGGCCTTGCGGTAACCCTCGCTGCCCGACGGCGTCAGCCGCCAGCGCTGCATCGACTGCGCGAGCGCGCGCAGCGTCCGGTCCGGGGTGTCGGCGATCCGTTGCTCGCCGTCGACCTGCTGGCTCTGCAGCCAGCCGTCGGCGAGCCGACGCGGCAACAATGCGGCGAGGGCGTTGACAAGCGTCTGCCGGCTGCTGCGCTTCATCCCGACCAGTTCGTCGGCGAGCTCGTCGCCCGCGAACCGGGGTGCGAGGTTGATCTCGATCGGCTCACCGGGTCGCCAGAACGTCGAGACCTGCAGGATCGCGGGGCCCGACAGCCCGCGATGCGTGAAGAGCAGGTCCTCGTCGAAGCGGCCGCCATCGCACCGCGCGTCCACCTCCAGCGACACTCCGGCCAGCGGGACGAAAGGTGTCCACTCGCCAGCATCGAAGGTCAGCGGAACGAGGGCTGGCCGTGGCTCGACGACGCGCAGGCCGAACTGGCGCGCGATGCGGTAGCCGAAGTCGGTTGCACCGATCTTCGGGATCGACAAACCGCCAGTGGCGATCACGACCCGGCGCGCCGCCTGGACGCCGTCGGCCGTTGCGACTTCGAACACATCGCCAGAGCGACCCACGCGCGCCACGCCGACCGGCCGCATCCATCGCACGTGGCCCGCGTCGCACTCCGCGACGAGCATCTCGATGATCTGCTCCGATGACTCATCGCAGAAGAGTTGCCCCTTGTGCTTCTCGTGGAAGCCGATCCGGTGCCGCTTCACGAGCGCGACGAAGTCGGCCGCTGCGTAGCGGGCGAGGGCGGAGCGGCAGAACGCCGGGTTCCCGGAGATGAAGTTGGCGGGACCGGCGTTGACGTTGGTGAAGTTGCAGCGGCCGCCGCCGGAGATGCGGATCTTCTCTGCGAGTCGTTCGGCATGGTCGATCAGCAGAACGCGGGCGCCGCGCTGGCCCGCGACCGCGGCGCACATCATGCCGGCGGCGCCGGCTCCGATCACGATCGCATCCCATGCATGGCCGTTCATTGCTGCGA
>JBFZCF010000066.1:0-10281 GCA_041308065.1 Burkholderiales bacterium | reverse complement strand
CGCCAGCGCTTCGTCGCGTCCCTGTCCTGCAGCGCGTCCAGCGACTGCGGCGCGGCAGCGCCGAGGTCGCGGTCGCACTCCGCGACCATCAGCCCGATCATGCCCTGCAGGCCCATCTTCTGGCCGTCCTCCGGCGAGAAGATGCGCGCCACGCCGTAGTCGTGCAGTTCCTTGATTTCCTCGGGAACGATCACCCCGCCGCCGCCGCCGTACACGCGGATGTTCGCGCCGCCGCGCTCGCGCAGGAGGTCGAGCATGTACTTGAAGAACTCGACGTGCCCGCCCTGGTAGCTCGACACCGCAATGCCCTGCACGTCTTCCTGCAAGGCCGCCGTCACGACCTCGTCGACCGAGCGGTTGTGTCCGAGATGGATGACTTCCGCCCCCATGCTCTGCAGGATGCGCCGCATGATGTTGATGCTGGCGTCGTGGCCGTCGAACAGCGACGCGGCGGTGACGAAGCGGACCTTGTGCTTCGGGCGGTAGCTGGCGAGCTTCCTGATTTCGGAGAGGTCGGTCATCACGACTCCCGTCGGAGAGAAGCGGCCCCTCGGTGGGAGAGGCGCGGGAGGGGCTAGCTTGCCTCCTAGTTGACGTTAACGTCAACTTGGAGGATCACCGCACTCCCGCGTCCCGGCGAGCGGCATCGACCGGACCGCTGTCCGCACGGCAGGCCCTGTCGCCCGGACGACAATCGGGCGGGCGAGGCGTTCAGGCGTCGCCGGCGCCCCGCGGCGGCGCCGCCTTCAGGCCCGCGAGGAACAGATCGACCGCCTGTGGCGCGGCGACGTTCATGTCGAAGGCGTCCGGTGCCTGCACCCAGTCGCGCATCAGGCCGCCGATGAAGCCGTAGAGCATGCGGGACGCCATGCGGGTGTCCGTCGCAGCCGGCAACTGGCCGCGCGCGACCGCCTGCTCCAGCAGGCCGTTGCTGAGCGCGAGGCACTGCGCGCGCTCCTGCAGGTGACGTTGCTCGACGGGCGCGAGCTCGTCGGTGTACTCGCAGCGCAGGAACGCGACCTCGAAGATGTTGCGCACGCGGTCGCTCGAGGCGAGGTGCTGCAGCGCCTTCACTGCCATGTCGCGCACCATCGCGAGCGGGTCTGCCACCGGCAGTCGCGCCGCATCGAACGCCATGTCGATCGGCATCTCGGCCCGCGCGAGCATCGCCTCGAAGAGCTCGGCCTTGCTCGCGAAGTGGTGATAGATCGCGCCGCGCGTCACGCCGGCTGCGTCGGCCACTTCCGCCAGCGACGCGTGCCCGACGCCGCGCTGGCGGAACACCTGTTCCGCCGCGTCCAGCACCTGTTCGCGCGTCTCCGCCGCTTCTTCCTTCGTCCGCCTGACCATTGCGCGCTTCCGTGCCTCGAAACTGAAACAGAACTGAAATATAAACATTCATGGATGTATGTATTATGCGGCACTGCAAGAAATCCTGCCGCGCCGGCTACTCACCATGTCTAGCGTAAATACGAAGCGTCACGTTCCCCTCGATGTCGCAGACCGGCGAGCGGGTTGGGTGCGTGCACTCACCCTCGTCGCAACCATTGCTACCACTATCGCTGTCCTGTCCGCCTGCGACCGGAACGGGCAGGCGCAGGGGCCGGGCGGCGGCGGGATGCCGCCCGCGCTGGTGGCGGTCCAGACCGTGAAGCCGGTGTCGGTTCCAGTCCGGTTCGAGTTCGTCGGCCAGACCGCCGGGTCCAAGGAAGCCGAAGTTCGGGCCCGCGTCCAGGGCATCCTGGAGCGGCGCACCTATCAGGAGGGCGGCCGCGTCAAGGCCGGCCAGTTGCTGTTCGTGATCGACCCGAAGCCGTACGCGGCGCAGCTGCAGGCGGCCGAAG
Source organism: Burkholderiales bacterium (assembly GCA_041308065.1). Taxonomy (GTDB): domain Bacteria; phylum Pseudomonadota; class Gammaproteobacteria; order Burkholderiales; family Burkholderiaceae_F; genus JAOUJD01. Next base: position 8,437 of record JBFZCF010000066.1, on the reverse strand, counting down.
CCGACCTCGCCCGCGCCGAGGCCCAGTCCGCGCAGGCGAGCCGGAACTTCGAGCGGGTGAAGCCGCTGGCCGGCAGCAAGGCGATCAGCCAGCGCGACTACGACGAAGCCGTCTCCGCCGCCGAGACCGGCGCCGCCGCCGTGAAGCAGGCGCAGGCGCGCCTGACCGAAGCGCGGCTGAATCTCGGATACACCTCCGTGACCGCTCCGGTCGGCGGGCTGGCGAGCCGCGCGCTGAAGTCCGAAGGCTCGCTCGTCTCGCCGGGCGAGGCGAGCCTGCTGACGACCGTCTCGCAGGTCGACCCGCTGTACGTGAACTTCGGCGTGTCCGAGGCCGAGCAGCGCCTGGTGCTGAAGGCCATCGGCAGCCTCAGCGCGACCGCCGCCAGCCCGAAGGACGTGAAGGCCGCCACCGTGACGCTCAAGCTGTCCGACGGCACCGTCTACCCGCACCAGGGCCGCCTCGCGTTCATCGATCCGCGCGTGAACACGCAGACCGGCTCGTTCGACGCGCGCGCCGAAGTGCCGAACCCCGACGGCGCGCTGCGTCCCGGCCAGTTCGTGCGCGCGGTGATCGAGAGCGCCCCGCGTCCCGACGTGATCGTCGTGCCCCAGCGCGCGGTGATGGACGGCCCGCAGGGCAAGTTCGTCTACGTGACCGGCAAGTCGCCCGACGGCAAGGACGTCGCGCTGCCGCGCCCGGTGACGGTCGGCGAGTGGATCGACCTCGACGGCCAGCCGCAGTGGATCATCGAAAAGGGACTGGCGGCAGGCGACGTCGTGATCGTCGACGGCACCGCGAAGATCTTCCCGATCCCCGGTGGCGCTCCGATCATGCTCGGCCCGCCGCCGGGCATGGACGGCAAGGGCGGACCGCCGGGTGCGGCCAAGGCCGCGCCGGGCAAGGACGCCGGCCCGACGCAGAAGAAGTGAGAAACCCAGGTCGCGACACGCGCCCGCGCGCGCCGCGTCGCCGGTAAGGACACCTCCCCATGTTTTCCCGCTTCTTCATCGACCGGCCGATCTTCGCGGTCGTGCTGTCGATCTTCATCGTGATCGCCGGCCTCGCCGCGATGCGCGTGCTGCCGGTCGCGCAGTACCCCGAGATCGCGCCGCCGGTGGTGAGCGTGCGCGCGGTCTACCCGGGCGCGTCGGCGCAGGTGCTCGAGCAGACCGTGGCCGCGCCGCTCGAGAACGCCATCAACGGCGTCGAACGCATGCTCTACATGAGCAGCAACTCGTCTTCGAACGGCCTGGTCGAGATCCAGGTCACGTTCGAGATCGGCACCGACGTCGACCAGGCCGCGCAGAACGTCAACAACCGGGTGAAGCAGGCCGAGGCGCGGCTGCCCGAGGACGTGCGGCGGCAGGGCGTGGTGGTCGAGAAAGGCTCGTCGGCGTTCCTGCAGGTCATCGCCTTCCATTCGCCGGACGGCCGCTTCGACGACCTGTTCATCTCGAACTACGTGACGCTCAACGTGCTCGACGAGCTGAAGCGGCTGCCGGGCACCACCAACGTGCAGATCTTCGGCGCGAAGGACTACGCGATGCGGATCTGGCTGCGGCCCGACCGCCTCGCGCAGCTGCAGCTCACCACCACCGACGTGCTGCGGGCGGTCAACGAGCAGAACGCGCAGTTCGCCGCCGGCAAGGTCGGCCAGGCACCGTATGCCGCGCAGGAGCAGGATCTCGTCTACACGGTGACGACGCGCGGGCGCCTCGCGGACCCGAAGGAGTTCGAGGAGATCATCGTGCGCTCGTCGCCGGGCGGCTCCGCCGTGCGGCTGAAGGACGTCGCACGCGTCGAGCTCGGCAGCAAGGACTACGACTTCATCGGCCGCTACAACGGCAAGAGCGCAACGCTGGTGGGCATCTTCCTGCAGCCGGGCGCGAACGCGATCGAGGTCGCCGACAACGTGAAGGGCCGCGTGCAGGAGCTGTCGCAGGGCTTCCCGGCCGGCCTCTCGCACTCCGTGGCCTACGACACCACGCGCTTCGTCGAGGTGTCGATCCGCGAGGTGGTGAAGACGCTGGCCGAGGCGATGCTGCTCGTGTTCCTCGTCGTCTACCTGTTCCTGCAGAACTGGCGCGCCACGCTGATTCCGATCATCGCCGTGCCGGTCTCGCTGATCGGCACGTTCGCGGGCCTGCTGATGCTCGGCTACTCGATCAACACGCTGACGCTGTTCGGCATGGTGCTGGCGATCGGCATCGTGGTCGACGACGCCATCGTCGTGCTCGAAAACGTCGAGCGGATCATGCACGAGGAGAAGCTCGACGCACGCGAAGCGGCCATCATCGCCATGCGCGAGGTGACGAGTCCGATCATCGCGATCGTGCTGGTGCTGGTGTCGGTGTTCGTCCCGATCGCGTTCCTCGGCGGACTCACCGGCGAGCTGTACCGGCAGTTCGCCATCACGATCTCGATCGCGGTGGCGATCTCGGGCGTCGTCGCGCTGACGCTGACGCCAAGCCTGTGCGTGATGATGCTGAAGGCCGAGCGCCGGCCGCCCGGCCGCTTCTTCACGGCGTTCAACGACTGGTTCAGGCGCGTCACGCACCGCTACTCGAGCGGCGTGATCTGGATGATGCGGCGCGGGACGATCGCGCTGCTGCTGTTCGGCGGGATGGTGCTGATCGCCGCCGGCCTGTGGCGCGCCACGCCAGGCTCGCTGGTGCCCGACGAGGACCAGGGCTTCTACATCGCCGCGGTGATCCTGCCCGACGGCGCGTCGCTGCAGCGGACCGACAAGGTGGTCAGCGAGGTGGTCGACATCCTGACCTCGAACCCGGTCAACCAGGACGTGGTCGCGTTCACCGGCTTCGACTTCCTCGGCGGCGGCATGCGCAACAACGCGGCGACGATCTTCGTGACGCAGAAGCCGTGGGACGAGCGCAGCGTGAACACGCAGCAGCTGGTCGGCGAGTTCTTCATGAAGACCGGCCACATCAAGGAGGGCCTGGTGCTCGCCTTCGCGCCGCCGGCGATCTTCGGCCTCGGCATGGCCGGCGGCTACGAGGCGTACATCCAGAACCGCGGCGAGGGCGGGCCGGCCGAGATGCAGCAGGCGCTGCAGGGCCTGCTCGGGCGCCTGAACTCCGACCCGCTGCTCGGCGGCGCGCAGACGCTGTGGCGCGCCAACGTGCCGCAGCTCTTCGTCGACGTCGACCGCGAGAAGGCGAAGGCGCTCGGCGTGCCGATCAACGAGGTGTTCGCAACGCTGTCGGCCACGCTCGGCAGCTACTACGTCAACGACTTCAACAAGTACGGCCGCACGTGGCAGGTCCTGCTGAGCGCCGAGCCGCAGTACCGCAACCGACCCGACTCGGTCGGCAACATGTGGGTCCGCTCGGCGAGCGGCGAGATGGTGTCGCTGTCGTCGCTGGTGACTGTGCGGCACACGTCGGGCGCCGACTCGCTCGACCGCTTCAACAACCTGCCGGCCGTGAAGGTGTTCGGGCAGGCCGCGCCGGGCGTCAGCTCGGGCCAGGCGATCGCGCGCGTCGAGCAGCTCGCGCGCGAGGCGCTGCCAGCCGGCTTCAGCCTCGACTGGAGCGGCGCGTCGTTCCAGGAGAAGCGCTCGGCGGGCACCTCCGGCCTCGCGCTCGGCATGGCGGTGGTGATGGTGTTCCTGATCCTCGCGGCGCAGTACGAGAAGTGGACGCTCCCGCTGTCGGTGCTGATGGCGCTGCCGTTCGGCACGTTCGGCGCCCTGGCGGCGGTGTGGCTGCGTGGATTGACCAACGACGTCTACTTTCAGATCGGCCTGGTGACGCTGCTCGGCCTCGCGGCGAAGAACGCGATCCTGATCGTCGAGTACGCGTCGCTGAAGCGCGGCGAGGGCTACTCGACCGCCGCCGCGGCGATCGAGGCGGCCCGGCTGCGGTTCCGCCCGATCGTGATGACATCGCTCGCGTTCATCCTCGGCGTGGTGCCGCTCGCGTTCTCCAGCGGCGCGGGCGCGGGCGCGCGCATCTCGGCCGGCACCGGCGTGATGGGCGGCATGCTGGCCGCGACCTTCCTCGCGATCTTCTTCGTGCCCTTCTTCTTCAAGCTCATCACCGACCGCAGGCTGCGCGAGCCGCGCAGCGAGGCGGAACTGCGCGCCGAGGTCGCCGAGGACGAGCGCAGGAGCGCCGAGCGCCACCGCCGGATCGCGGAGGAAGAGTCGAAGCACGTGCATCACCGGAAAGGCGAGCTATGACGACATCGCGAACCCTGGTCGCGCTTGCGCTCGCGGCCGCGCTGACGGCCTGCGCGACGACCGAGACGCGCGTGCCGCCGGTCGACCTGCCGCCGACGAACGCGGCCGCGATCCCCGGCATCGATCGCTGGTGGACCCAGTTCAATGATCCGCAACTGACGGCGCTGATCGACGAAGCGCTCGCCGCCAACCTCGATCTGCGGATCGCCGTGGCGCGCATCGACGAGGCGCGCGCCCGCCTGCGGCTCGCGCGCTCCTTCCAGTTGCCCTCGGTCGACGCCGACCTGGGCGCGGCGCGCTCGCAGCGCAGCGATGCCACCGAGCCGCGCTTCCCCGGCCCGCTGATCACGAACAGCTACGGCGCGGGCCTGAGCGTCGCCTACGAGGTCGACCTGTGGGGACGGCTGTCGGCGAACACGACCGCGGCGCAGGCCACGCTGCTCGGCACGCGTTACAGCGCCGAGACCGTCCGCACGGTTCTCGCGGCGCAGGTCGCGAGCGCGTACTTCCAGCTGCTCAGCCTCGACGCCCAGCTGCAGTTGTCGCGCGACACGCTGGAGACGCGCATCGAGAGCGTGACCCTGCAGAAGCAGCGCTACGACGCGGGGTTGATCGGGGACTTCGAAGTGCGCCAGGCCGAAGGGGAGCGTGCGACCGTCGCTGCGTCGATCCCGCCGCTCGAGCGCGCGGTGGCGCAGACGGAGGCCGCGCTCGCGGCGCTGGCTGGCCGCAGCGCGCGCGCCGTGTTCACCCCGGCGGTCGCGCGCAACGTCGAGCTGAAGGTCGATGACAGCGGGCCGGTCGTGCCGGAAGGGCTGCCATCGGACCTGCTCGCGCGGCGACCCGACGTTCGACTGGCGGAGGCGAACCTAGTCGCGACGAACGCGCGAATCACGGAAGCGCGCGCGCAGTATTTCCCGGCTGTCGCGTTGACCGCGCGGCTGGGCAGCGAGAGCTCGGACCTCTCGGATCTGTTCAGCGGCCCGAGCGTGGTCTGGACGATTGCAGGCACTGTGCTGCAGCCGATCTTCGGGGCCGGTCGCATCGCGTCGCAGGTCGAGGCGGCGACATCGCAGCGCGACCAGGCCGAGCTCGATTACGTGCGCACCGTGCAGCTGGCGTTTCGCGATGCCCACGACGCGCTCGTGGCGCATCGCACCGCGCGCGCGAGCTACGCGGCGCAGGAAGACCGCCGTGCGCAGTACGCCGAGGCGCTGCGGCTCGCCGACCTGCGCTACAAGGCCGGCTACACCAGCTACATCGAGGTGCTCGACAACCAGCGCAATTTGCTCGACGCCGAGCGCGCCCGGCTGGTCGCGCTGCGCGCGCGTCAGTCGGCGCTCGTCGATGTCTACAAGGCACTCGGCGGAGGGTGGTCGCCGGAGCAGTTCGCGCAGCGCTGAACTCGCCCCGCTGCGCGCTTGTGATGCTGGTCAAGGCGCGGCGGAGGCCCCGCTCTAAAGCACGCTGGCGCTGATGCCGATCCATACGGTGTGCGCGACATCGGCGCACCATTCAAATGTCGCCGGATCCTCCATTCGGCGCGGGAGCAACTGATGAGCAACGCAACGGGACCCTTCCAGCGCCTCGTCGATTGGCTGACGGAAGCGCTCGAGCGCGCGCAGGCGCACGACCGCGATCGCTACGTCGAGCAGTCGCTGAACCCCCGCGAGGCGTCGCAGCGAATCCACCGTCTCGAGCACGCGACGAGCGGACTACAGTGCTGATTCGGCGGCGCCCACCTGCGCGGGCAGGGACATCGGAAGCGCTGATCGCAACCATCCGAATTTGCGATTTTCCTTTTGCGCGCGTCGCCCTCACCATGTGACTCGTGCAGCAACGCGATTGGTGAGCAGATGAGCAACATGGAATCGATGAAGTCGTCCGCCGTGCGCGCCTGGATCGACCGGCTGTTCGAGACGCTGGAGCGCGCCAAGCTGAAGGATCTCGAGCGGTCGATCGAGCGGGCCGCGAACGAGCGCGAAGTTTCGCAGCGCGTGCACAAGCTCGAGTCCGGCGAGGCACCGCTCGCCTGACCCTGCACTGGATTGCGGGCGCAGCGCCTGCTGCCCCGCTTTAGCTCGAGCGGAGTTGTCTCCCTTCGCTCTGGTCTCTTGGGCCGCCTCCCGTCCGGGATGGCGGCCGTTTTTTCGAGCGGGAGTTCCGAGGGTTCCGTGGCCTCAGGCGATCGCCAGGCGGTCGTTCGCCGCCTCGGACTGCCACGAATCGCGCACGAGGTCGAACGTCACCTTGATCAGCGGATCGTCACGCCGCGCGGCCAGCGCGATGAACCACAGCGTGCTGACGACGCGCGCCCCGCCCCAGATCTTCGCGGCGCCTGCGCGCTCGAGTTCGAGCGCCGACTCCTCGCGCAGCAGCGACGCGCCGACCCCCGAGGCGACGAGGTTCGTGATGACGGTCTCGTCGTCCGCTTCGACGAAACGCGCCGGCAACGGCAGCCCTTGCTGCGCGAACAGGGTGGTGACCAGCGCGTGATACGTGCTGATCCGCGGCGTCAGCACCCAGGGCACCGACGCGATGGCGGACCACTCGGTGCCGGTCAGGTGATGCGACCACGCGGCCGGCACGGCGATGCGATAGGCAATCTCGGCGAGTTCGAGCGCCGCGATGTCCTCCGACGGACGATCGCCGAAGTAGTAGCTGGCGTCCAGGCGCCCTTGACGCACGCTTTCGAGCGCCTCGCCGGACACCTGGTGCGAAACAGCGAGTTCGAGCCGTGGATGCACGCGCAGCGCCGCGGCCAGCACGCGCCCCAGGCGGACCGACTTCGGATCGCTGACGGTGCCGACGCGCAGGGTGCCGGAAACCTGGCCGGACAGCCGGGTGGCGGCATGCCGGAAGTCGTCGGCGGCGGCGAGGACTTCAACCGCGCGCGGGAACAACTGCCTGCCTGCGGCGGTGAGGACCATGCCGCCTGGCGCACGCTCGAACAATTTCAGCTCGAGTTGCGACTCGAGCGCCTTGATCTGCCCGCTGAGGGCCGGCTGGCTGACGTGCAAGCGCTCGGCCGCCCGGGTCAGATGGCCGAGTTCGGCCACCGCGACAAAGGCTCGGATCTGGTACAGCTCCATGGCACCTCCACGGCAGACCTACCGTAGCCCATCTTTTGCGGTGCGGCAATTGTATCCTTAGAAGATCGCCACCAATGATCACAAGTATCTGAAAAGACGATTTGTTTTCTTTCAGTAAGGGGCCAATATTCGTCTTGTGCAAAGCAGCAATTCGGCGGCAAGCCGCCGCAGCTGCAGCGAAAGGATCACCATGTCCACCTTGCTTAGCCGTTTTCCGTTTGTCTTTGCATTCCGGCCCCGACGAGCGGCTGCGCGCCCAGAGCGCCTCGAGGCGCGCGTGGCGGCACCGGCCTTGCCGCCGAACTGGGAGCCCGAACTGGAAGAGATTCGCGGCGCCGCCATGCGCCGGATGTTCCCGAAGCTCTTCACGTGGTGCGCTGACCGCTGGGACCGCGGCATGGCGGTCGAAGTGCACAACTACCTGGCCGGCGCGACGAGCGTGGCCGACCTCGAGCAGCGCATCCGCAACGTGGAGCGCGCCCGCCACTTCTCCAGCTAGCCGCTCCGGCGGCACGGAAAGCCGTCGTTAAGTATTCTCTGCCGGCGCGGTCGCGGACGCGACCGATGGAGCGAAGGGCGGACGCCGGAAATGCGCATCCTGCTGGTCGAAGACGACCCGATGATCGGCGAAAGCGTGGTCAGCGGGCTCGCGGGTGAAGGGCATGCGGTCGATTGGGTGCGTGACGGCGTCGCGGCGGAAACCGCAGTCGCGACAACGCCGTATGCCCTCGTCCTGCTCGATCTCGGGTTGCCCCGGCGCGACGGCCTCGACGTCCTCAAGGGCCTGCGTGCCCGCAAGCTCGATCTGCCGGTGCTGGTGATGACCGCGCGCGATACGGTGCGTGACCGCGTCGCGGGGCTCGACGCCGGCGCCGATGACTATCTCGTCAAGCCGTTCGACCTCGACGAGCTTTCCGCGCGCGTGCGCGCGCTGACGCGGCGCGCGGCCGGACGCGCCGAGCCGCTGGTCGAGTGCGGCCCCCTCGTGTTGAACCCCGCGACGCACGCGGTGCGGTGGCACGGCACGCCGGTCGAGGTTTCGGGCCGCGAGTTCGCGCTGCTCGCGGCGCTCGCCGAGCGGCCCGGCGCGGTCGTATCGCGCGCCCAGCTCGAGGAAAAGCTGTACGGCTGGAACGAGTCG
>JBFZCF010000065.1:0-10364 GCA_041308065.1 Burkholderiales bacterium | reverse complement strand
AATCGGCGAGCCGGGCCAGGCGACGACGTGAAACGAACCGCCTACATCGGCCTGGGCGCAAACCAGGGCGAACTGCGCGAATCGCTGAATGCCGCGCTCGAGTCGCTGCGTTCGATCGAACAGTCCGCGGTGAAGGCCGTGTCGCCGTTCTACATGACGGCGCCGGTCGACGCGCCCGGCCCCGATTACCTCAATGCCGTGGCGCGGATCGAGACGTCGCTGGAACCGTACGGGCTGCTGCTGCACCTGCTCGACATCGAGCTGATGCTGGGCCGCAAGCGCCGCGGGCTGAAGAAGAACGCGCCGCGCAGCGTCGACCTCGACCTGCTGCTCGTGGACGCGCTGATGATCCAGAGCACGCCGCTGACGGTGCCCCATCCGCGCCTGCACCTGCGCGCGTTCGTGCTGAAACCGCTGCTCGACCTCGATCCGGACGTCGTCATCCCGGGACTGGGCCGGGCGCGCGACTTCCTGAACGGCGTCGCGGACCAGCGCATCGAGCTGCTGGACGCCAGCGCCGGGCCCTGACGCGCGATGCCGTCGCTGCCCGTCGTCGCGCGGACGACGCTACTCCTCGCGATGGTCGACTCCTCGAGCTGACATGCTGGCCGGCAAGTACCGCCATGTCGTCGTCGAGGGCCCGATCGGCGCCGGGAAGACCTCGCTGGCGCGGCGACTGGCGGAGCGCGCGAGCGCCCACCTCCTGCTGGAGCAGCCGGACGAGAATCCGTTCCTCGCGCGCTTCTACCGCGACAGCGCCCGCTACGCGCTGCCGGCGCAGATGTTCTTCCTGTTCCAGCGGGTGCAGCAGCTCGGCGAGCTGAAGCAGCTGGACCTCTTCCGCAACGCCATCGTTTCCGACTTCCTGCTGGAGAAGGACCGGCTGTTCGCGCGGCTGACGCTCGCGGACGACGAGCTGCGCCTGTACGAGCAGATGCACGACCAGCTGAGGCCCGCCACGGTCGCGCCCGACCTCGTGATCTACCTGCAGGCGCGGCCCGAGACCCTGGTCGAACGCGTCGGACGGCGCGGCAATCCGATCGAGTCGGGCATCTCCGAACCCTACCTGCGCGCGCTCGCCGACAGCTACACGCGGTTCTTCCACGAGTACGACGCCGCGCCGGTGCTGATCGTCAACACCGAGCACCTGAACCTGGTCGACCGTGACGAGGACTTCGACCTGCTTCTCGACCGCATCGGCAAGCTGCGCGGTCGCCGTGAATACTTCAACCTCGCCGCCTGAGGAGGGCCCGGCAACCATGAGTGTCCATCCGCAACCACCGCAGGAATCCGCGCGCAAGCCCGTCACGCTGCCTCGACTGCGCGAGATGCGCGCGAAAGGCGAGGCGATCGCGATGCTGACCTGCTACGACGCCAGCTTCGCGCGCCTGCTCGACGCCAACGGTGTCGACTGCATCCTGGTCGGCGACTCGCTCGGCATGGTGATCCAGGGGCGGCAAGACACCCTGCCCGTGACGATCGAGGAAATGGCGTACCACACGCGCTGCGTCGCGCGCGGCGTCGACGCGGCCTGGCTGATCGCCGACCTGCCGTTCGGCAGCTACCAGGCCGGCCCCGCGCAGGCGCTTGCGAGCGCCGTCGAGCTGATGCGGGCCGGCGCCAAGATGGTGAAGCTCGAAGGCGGTGCATGGCTGGCGCCGACGGTTGCCTTCCTCGTCGAGCGCGGCATTCCCGTGTGCGCGCATCTCGGCCTGACGCCGCAGTCCGTCCACGCGCTGGGCGGCTACCGCGTGCAGGGCCGCAGCGACGAAGAGGCCGGACGGCTGCTGGCCGACGCGCGTGCGCTCGACGCCGCCGGCGCGGCGATGATGGTGCTGGAACTGGTGCCATCCGCGCTCGCCGAGCGCGTCACGCAGGCCGTCGGCATGCCGACGATCGGGATCGGCGCCGGCAGCGGCGTGTCCGGCCAGGTGCTCGTGCTGCACGACATGCTCGACGTCTATCCAGGCCGCAAGCCGCGCTTCGTGCGCAACTTCATGCAGGGACAGCCGGGCGTCGGGGCGGCCGTGGCGGCCTACGTCACCGCCGTGAAGGACCGGAGCTTTCCCGCGCCCGAGCACGGCTACTAGCGCCACCTCTACAATCCGCGGCTTCCTCACCCGCGGGCCTGCCCGAACGATGAAAGTCGTCCACTCGATCGAAGCCCTGCGCGACCAGTTGCGCGGACAGAACCGGATCGCGTTCGTGCCGACCATGGGCAACCTGCACGCAGGTCATCTCGCGCTGATGAAGATGGCCCGCCAGCATGGCGATCCGGTGGTCGCGTCGATCTTCGTGAACCGGCTGCAGTTCGGGCCCAACGAGGACTTCGACAAGTACCCGCGGACGCTGCAGGACGACATCGACAAGCTGCAGAAGCAGAACGACGTCTACGTGCTGTTCGCGCCGAACGAGCAGGAGATGTACCCGGAGCCGCAGAGCTACCGCGTGAGCCCGCCTTCCGATCTCGGCGACATCCTCGAGGGCGAGTTCCGGCCGGGCTTCTTCATCGGCGTCACCACCGTCGTTCTGAAGCTGTTCTCGTGCGTGCAGCCGCGCGTCGCCATCTTCGGCAAGAAGGACTACCAGCAGCTGATGATCGTGCGCTCGATGTGCCGCCAGTTCTCGCTGCCCACCGAGATCGTCCCGCACGAAACCGTGCGCGACGCGGACGGCCTCGCGCTGTCGTCGCGCAACCGCTTCCTCTCCGAAGCCGAGCGCCGCGAGGCGCCGCGCCTGTACCGCGTGCTGAACGAGGTTCGCGACAGGGTCAAGGCCGGCGCGACCGACGTCGCCGCGATCGAAGGCGACGCGATGCGCGAACTGGCGGCCGCGAACTGGAAGGTCGACTACGTCGCCTTGCGGCGGCAGCGCGACCTCAAGGTGCCGACCAGCGGGGAGATTTCAGCCGGAGAACCGCTCGTCACGCTGGCCGCGGCGAAGCTCGGGGCGACGCGGCTGATCGACAACCTCGAGATCTGACCGGCGATTTTGTTTCGCCGTCTCCTTCGTCGATAATGCGCCGTCCCGTGCCGGGATGGCGGAACTGGTAGACGCACGGGACTCAAAATCCCGCGGTAGCAATACCGTGCGAGTTCGATTCTCGCTCCCGGCACCACCCCCTCAACGCTCATGGCCGGTAAAGCCATGCAGACGACACAACACCTCACCCTCGACGACTTCGACTTCGACCTGCCGCCGCACCTGATCGCGCAGCACCCGCTGCCCGAACGCACGGCGAGCCGGTTGCTGCACGTCGCGCGCGATGCGCTGCGCGACCTCGCGTTCACCGACATCGAGCGCCTGCTCGTGCCCGGCGACCTGCTTGTGTTCAACGACACGCGCGTGCTGAAGGCGCGGCTGCTCGGGAGCAAGCCCACCGGCGGCCGCGTCGAGGCGCTGATCGAGCGCGTCGTCGAGCCGACGCTTGCGCTCGCGATGGTGCGCACCAGCCACAAGCCGCAGCCCGGCGCGGTCTTCCTGTTCGACGATGCGAGCGCCACCGTCGAAGGGCGGCGGGGCGAGTTCTTCCTGCTGCGTTTCGACGCCGACGTCGGCGCCGTCATGGAGCGGCTCGGCCACGTACCACTGCCGCCCTACATCGCGCACGCCGACGCCGCCGAAGACGCGGAGCGGTACCAGACGGTCTACGCGGCGCGCCCGGGCGCCGTCGCGGCGCCGACCGCGGGACTGCACTTCACGCAGGAACTGCTCGACCGGCTGCGCGCAAGCGGCGTCGAGTTCGCGACGCTGACGCTGCACGTCGGCGCCGGAACGTTCCAGCCGGTCCGCACCCGGAACCTGGCGGAACACCGGATGCACAGCGAGTGGTTCGACATCGGCGCGCCCGCCGCCGCCGCCGTCAACAGCGCGCGCGCCGCCCGCCGCCGCGTGATCGCGGTCGGCACGACGAGCCTGCGCGCGCTGGAATCCGCCGGACGGGACGGCATTGTCCGCGCCGGGTCCGCCGAGACCGACATCTTCATCACGCCCGGTTTCCATTTCCGCATCGTCGACGCGCTGGTCACGAACTTCCACCTGCCGAAGTCGACGCTGCTGATGCTCGTGTCCGCATTCGCGGGGATCGACCGGATCCGGACGGCCTACGCGCACGCGATCGCGCGGCAGTACCGCTTCTTCTCCTACGGCGACGCCATGTTCCTGGAGCGCACCTGATGACGGCCGGGTTCGAAGTGCTGGGCACCGACGGAGCCGCGCGGCGCGGCCGGCTGACGCTGAACCACGGCATCGTCGAGACGCCGGTCTTCATGCCGGTGGGCACCTACGGCACCGTCAAGGCGATGGCGCCGGCGGAACTCGAGGACCTCGGCGCGCAGATCGTGCTCGGCAACACGTTCCACCTGTGGCTGCGGCCGGGGCTCGACGTGATCGCGGTTCACGCGGGGCTGCACCGCTTCATGGGGTGGAACCGGCCCATCCTGACCGACTCGGGTGGCTTCCAGGTGTTCTCGCTTGGCGCGCTGCGCAAGATCAGCGAGGAAGGCGTGCGCTTCGCCTCCCCGGTGAACGGCGACCGCCTGTTCCTGACGCCCGAGGAGTCGATGCGGATCCAGGACGGGTTGAACTCGGACATCGCGATGGTGTTCGACGAGTGCACGCCGTACGCGATCGGCGACCGGCCGGCCACCATGGACGAGGCCGCGGCATCGATGCGACTGTCACTGCGCTGGGCCGGCCGCAGCCGCGGCGCGTTCGACCGGCTGGGCGCGTCGCGCGGGCGACGCAACGCGCTGTTCGGGATCGTCCAGGGCGGCATGTTCGAGGCGCTGCGCGACGAGTCGCTCGGGGGGCTCGTCGATATCGGATTCGAGGGCTACGCGATCGGCGGGCTCTCGGTCGGCGAGCCGAAGGAGGACATGCTTCGAATCCTCGCGCACACCGCTCCGCGCCTGCCTGCCGGCCGGCCGCGCTACCTGATGGGCGTCGGCACGCCGGAGGACCTGCTCGACGGCATCGCCGCCGGCATCGACATGTTCGACTGCGTGATGCCGACCCGCAACGCGCGCAACGGGTGGCTCTTCACCCGGTTCGGCGATGTCAAGCTGCGCAACAGCCGCTACCGGGCGGACAGCGCGCCGCTGGATGAAACCTGCGCGTGCCCGACGTGTCAGAAGTTCTCGCGCAGCTACCTGCACCACCTGCAGCGGGTCAACGAGATCCTCGGGGCGCGGCTGAACACCGTCCACAACCTGCACTTCTACCTCGACCTGATGCTGCAGGCGCGGGCGGCCATCGCGGACGGCCGCTTCGCCGCGTTCCATGAGGGTTTCCTGCAGGACCGCCGGCGCGGGGTGTGAGGCCGGGAACGCAGGGCCGGCCGCTATACTTGCGCGTTTGTCCGGGCACCGTCGCCTGGACGCTCACCACCTCGGGAGTTCGTCGATGTTCCTGATCTCGAACGCATTTGCGCAGGCCGCCCCGGCCGCCCAGTCGGGCGCCGAGTCCTCTTTCATGTCGATCGGCTTCATGGTGCTGATCTTCATCGTCTTCTACTTCCTGCTGATCCGCCCGCAGGTGAAGCGGCAGAAGGAGCACAAGGCGATGGTCGACGCCCTGAAGAAGGGCGACGAGGTCCTGACCGCCGGAGGCATCGTCGGCAAGATCATCGAGATGCACGACCAGTACGTCACGGTCCAGGTCGCGGCCGTCAACGGCCAGCCCGTGCAACTGTCGATGCAGCGCTCCGCCGTGCAGACGCTGCTGCCCAAGGACACCTTCAAGCCAGCCTGAAGTCCGACTCCTGCCAGCGCAGCGCGCCGCGCTGCGAACACTTGCGCCGTGTGTCCATGAACCGCTATCCGCTCTGGAAGTACATCGTCATCGCCGTCGCCCTGCTGATCGGGGCAACGTACATGCTGCCGAACTTCTTCGGCGAGTCGCCGGCGGTGCAGGTCTCCTCGGCGAAGTCGACCGTCAAGGTCGATCCGGCGCTGATGACGCGCGTCGAGGAGATCCTGAGGGACGCGAAGATCGTGCACGCGGGCCTGTACTTCGACCAGGTCGGCCTCAACTCTACGATCCGGGTGCGGTTCCAGGACGCGGACACGCAGCTCGCCGCCAAGGACACGATCCAGAAGGCGCTCGACCCGAGCCAGGACGACCCGGCCTACGTCGTGGCGCTGAACCTGGTGTCGAACACGCCGCGCTGGCTGCAGAGCCTGAACGCGCTGCCGATGTACCTCGGCCTCGACCTGCGCGGGGGCGTGCACTTCCTGATGCAGGTCGACATGCGGGCCGCCGTGGACAAGCGGCTCGACACGCTGGCATCCGACATCCGCACGCTGCTGCGCGAGAAGAACATCCGCCACGCCGGCATCAACAAGACGCCGACCTCGATCGAGATCAGGTTCCGCGACGCGGAAACGCGCGCGAAGGCGGAAGACGAGATCCGCAGCCAGGTGCGCGAGCTGACGCTGCGGGAGGAAGGCGAAGGGGACAACCTGTCTATCGTCGCCACGCTGTCGCCGGCGGCGCAGAAGGAGATCCAGGACAACGCGCTGAAGCAGAACATCACGACGCTGCACAACCGCGTCAACGAACTCGGCGTGGCCGAACCGGTGATCCAGCAGCAGGGCGCCGACCGCATCGTGGTCCAGTTGCCCGGCGTGCAGGACGTGGCGCGCGCCAAGCAGATCCTCGGCCGCACCGCGACGCTCGAGATCCGGATGGTCGACCAGGAAGCGATGGCCGCCGGGCTGCCGGGCGCGATCACCGTGCCCGAACGCAAGGCCGGCGGCGTCGTCACGCCGACCCCGCTGAAGCGGGAAGTCGTGGTCACCGGCAACCAGCTGAACGGCGCCTCCGCGACGCTCGACCAGAACCAGCGCCCCGCCGTGTCGGTGCGCCTCGACGAAGCCGGCGGCCGCGCAATGCGCGCCGTGACGCGCGACAACATCGGCAAGCTGATGGCGATCGTGCTGTACGAGAAGGGCAAGGGCGAGGCGATCTCGGTGGCGCGCATCCAGGGCGAGTTCGGCAACCAGTTCCAGATCACCGGCAGCTTCACCGTGCAGGAAACGAGCGACCTCGCGCTGCTGATCCGCTCCGGCTCGCTGGCCGCCCCGATGGAGATCATCGAGGAGCGCACGATCGGCCCGAGCCTGGGCAAGGAGAACATCGAGCGCGGCTTCCGTTCGACGCTGTACGGCTTCATGGCCATCGCGATCTTCATGGTCCTGTACTACCGCGTGTTCGGCCTGATCTCGGTGGCGGCGCTGTCGGTCAACGTGATGCTGCTGATAGCGCTGCTGTCGATGCTGCAGGCGACGATGACGCTGCCCGGCATCGCGGCCGTGGCGCTCGCGCTCGGCATGGCGATCGACTCCAACGTGCTGATCAACGAGCGCGTGCGTGAGGAACTGCGCAACGGCCGCACGCCCCAGCAGGCGATCACCGAGGGCTACGACAAGGCGTTCGCGACGATCCTCGACTCGAACGTCACGACGCTGATCGCCGGCATTGCGCTGCTGACCTTCGGCTCCGGCCCGGTGCGCGGCTTCGCGATCGTGCACTCGCTCGGCATCCTGACGTCGATCTTCTCGGCGGTGTTCGTGTCTCGCGCGATCGTCAACCTCGTGTACGGGTCGCGCAAGAAGCTGCAGGCGATCTCGATCGGGCAGGTCTGGAAACCGGGCGCCTGACGCCGACGGAACGAAAGAGGAAGCGCCATGGAGTTTTTCCGCATTCGCCGCACGATTCCGTTCATGCGGTATTCGAAGGTGCTGAACGCGATCTCGCTGATCTCGTTCCTGGTCGCCGTCGGGTTCCTCCTGCTCCGCGGACTCAACCTGTCGGTCGAGTTCACCGGCGGCACCGTGATGGAGGTGTCGTACCAGCAGGGCGCCAACCTCGGGCAGATCCGCGAGGCGATCGAGAAGAAGGGCTGGGGCGAGTTCCAGGTGCAGAACTTCGGCACCTCGCGCGACGTGCTGATCCGGCTGCCCGTGGAAAAGGGCTACACCTCGGGCCAGCAGGCCGAGCGCGTGATGGAGACGCTGCGCACGCAGGACCCGGCGGTCGAACTGCGCCGGGTGGAGTTCGTCGGCCCGCAGGTGGGCGAGGAACTCGCGCACGACGGCCTGCTCGCCCTGCTGATGGTCGTCATCGGCATCATGATCTACCTCGCCTTCCGCTTCGAGTGGAAGTTCGCGGTCGCGGCGATCCTCGCCAACCTGCACGACGTGATCCTGGTCATCGGGATCTTCGCGATCTTCGGCTGGGAGTTCTCGCTGCCGGTGCTGGCCGCCGTGCTCGCGGTCCTCGGCTACTCCGTGAACGAGTCGGTGATCATCTTCGACCGGGTGCGGGAGCACTTCAAGAAGATGCGCCGGGCCTCCACCGTGGAGGTGATCGACTCGGCCATCACGGCGACCATCTCGCGCACGATGATCACGCACGGCTCCACGCTGTGCATGACGCTCGCAATGCTGTTCTTCGGCGGCCCGGCGCTGCACTACTTCGCGCTGGCGCTCACGATCGGGATCCTGTTCGGCATCTACTCGTCGGTGTTCGTCGCGGCCGCGATCGCCATGTACCTCGGCGTGAAGCGCGAGGACCTGGTGAAGGCGGTCAAGAAGGAAGACGAGCAGGCCGTCGTTCCGTAGGCCGGACGCACGCCGTGTCAGCGCCGGTCCGGGTCTGGGATCTGCCGACGCGCCTGTTCCACTGGGCGCTAGCGGCGTTCGTCGCCTGTTCGGTCGTCACCGTGAAGCTCGGCGGCTTCTGGATGGACTGGCACATGCGCTCCGGCTACGCGATCCTCGCGCTCGTCCTGTTCCGCATCCTGTGGGGCTTCGCCGGCAGCCGCTATGCGCTGTTCTCGAGCTTCGTCCGGCGGCCCGCGGAAGTCATCGGTTACCTGAGGGGGCAGCTGGAACACGGCGCCGGCCACAGCCCGCTGGCGGCAGTCTCCGTGCTCGCGTTCCTCGGCGTGCTGCTCGTGCAGGCGAGCACCGGGTTGTTCAGCAACGACGGCAACTTCACCGAGGGACCGCTCGCGCGCCTGGTCAGCGGCGCCGCCGGCGAGCGGCTGTCGACGATCCATCGGTTCGGCGAGTGGCCGCTGTACGCGCTGGTCGGCCTGCACGTCGCCGCCATCGCGTACTACACGACGTTCCGCAAGGTCGCGCTGGTGCGCCCGATGATCACCGGCGACAGGCTCGACGTCGAGGCGCCGTCAGCCGACGACGGCCTCGCGACGCGCCTGCGCGCGCTGGCGCTTGCCGTCGCCGCCGCAGCCCTCGTCGCGTTCATCGTCACGCGGTAGCCGCGGAGCTCGAACAGGTCGCTTTTCATTCCAGAGCGTCAGCCTCTCGCGCCCGATAGAGCCTGTCTGAACTCCGGCGGGAGGCCATCCCTCTCGCCTGAACGGGCGCCGCGCGTGTGGTTGGGACCGACAAGCTACTTGGCGATGGGCCTGGAGGCCCCAGCGAAACGCCGCGAGGCGGGCGCTCTTTGGCCGGGCGCGGCAATGCGCATCCACGCCGCGCGGCGCGCCGAGCGCGCGGTGGGGTGCTCGCGTAGCGCGGCGCCGAGCGGCGAGCGTCGCATTCCAGAAACCGCGGCGGGCCGAGGCGAGCGCCGGCCGGAAGGCACGAACGACGAGTCTGCGGGAGTTCACTCCGAAAGCTGCCGGCCCGCGAGAAGTGCCCTTGACCCAGTGTCGCTCGCCGCGCGTCGCGCGGAGTCGAGCGCCCCACCGCGCGCTCGGCGCGCACGGGACACAGCCGCACGCAGCAGCTCGGGGGACGTCTCGCCCCGGCAGGCACCATAAAAAACGCCGCCCAGGCCGAAGCCCCGGCGGCGTTCGTCGTCAGGCCCGGATTACTTGTTGCGATAGTTGTCGTGGCAGCTGTCGCACGACTTCACGGTCGCCTGGAACTGCGTGCGGATGGCGGCGACGTCGCCGGTCTTCGACACGTCGACCAGCTTGACCACTTCCTGACGCATCGCGCGCCCGATGTCGCGGACCTTCGGGTCGGTGAAGATCTCCGGCTTGGCACGCGTCGGCGGGTTCCCGCCCTTTTCCGAACCCGGGACGTAGCCCTCGCCTGGCAGCTGCGAAACGAAGTCGATGATGGCGGCGCTGCGCTGGATGGCGGCGATGTCCGGCTTGTCGGCCTTCAGCTGGTTGAAGATGCGGCCCATGTGGTTGCCCATGATCACGTACCCGGACTGGCGATAGCGGATCGCATCTTCGGGCTTGGAAAACTGGGCCGAGGCCGGGATGGCAACGGCGAGCAGGACGGCGGTGGTCAACAACCTGGCTTTCACTTCGAGGCTCCTTCGTGGTTCGAGTTGGGAGGGGAGGCTGGCGTGCCAGCCTGGAATGCTGCCCGACTGCG
>JBFZCF010000064.1:0-20089 GCA_041308065.1 Burkholderiales bacterium | reverse complement strand
GAGCGCTGGTGCGCGCGGCCGGCTGCGCCACGAGCGGCGCCGCGCGCGGAGTCACCGTTCTCGCCTCTGCGGCCGGGGCCGGAGCGAAGGCCAGCATGCGCAGCAGCGTCATGGTGAAGCCCGCGTACTCGTCCGGCGCGAGGTGCATGTCGTTGCGTCCGTGCAGCGCAACCTGGTAGTAGAGCTGGACCTCGTCGGGCGCGAACACGCCGGCGAGGCGCCGGATGTCCGCCGCTTCGACTTCGTCGTCCGGCACGGCATCGGGCACCTGCTGCGCCAGCGCGATCCGGTGCAACAGGCTGGCAAGGTCGCGCGTCGCCTGGGCGAACGACAGGCTGCGCTCGCCCATCTCGTCGGCGATGGCCAGCGCCTGCTTCGCGTCGCGCGCGGCGATGGCATCCAGCACGCGAACGAGCGTCCCCTGGTCGATCGCGCCGAGCATCGCGCGCACGGCATCGAGCGTGACCCGGCCAGCGGCGTAGGCGATTGCCTGGTCGAGCAGCGACAGTCCGTCGCGCATGCTTCCGCGCGCCGCCTGCGCCAGCATGCGCAGCGCGGCAGGTTCCGCCTCGATCCTTTCCTCGGCCAGGACTTCCGCCATGCGCGCCGCGATCCCGGCGGGGGTCATCTGCTTCAGGTTGAACTGCAGGCAGCGCGAGAGCACGGTCACCGGGACCTTTTGCGGGTCGGTGGTGGCCAGGATGAACTTCACGTAGTCCGGCGGCTCTTCCAGCGTCTTCAGCATCGCGTTGAAAGCGTGCGAGGACAACTGGTGCACCTCGTCGATCATGTAGACCTTGAAGCGCGCGCTGCTCGGCGCGTACATCGCGCGCTCGAGCAGCTGGACCATCTCGTCGACGCCACGGTTGCTCGCGGCGTCCATCTCGATGTAGTCGACGAAGCGGCCGGCGTCGATCGCGGTGCAGGCCTCGCACACGCCGCACGGCGTGGCGGTGATGCCGCCCTTGCCGTCCGGGCCGGTGCAGTTCAGCGCCTTGGCGAGGATGCGCGACAGCGTCGTCTTGCCCACGCCGCGCGTGCCCGTGAAGAGCCATGCGTGATGAAGCCGGTTCTCCGTGAGCGCGTGCGTCAGCGCGCGCACCACGTGCTCCTGGCCCACCAGCGTGGAGAAGTCACGCGGACGCCACTTGCGAGCCAGGACCTGATACGACATGCCGACGATTCTACGGCGTGGCGATCACTGCGAGGCCGCACCGACGCTTCCAAAGCGCCGCAGCGGCTCGCCCGTGAGGCGGCAGATGCGCCAGTCCGGCAGCAGTTCGGCGCCGAGCGAGCGGTAGAACGCGATCGCAGGCTCGTTCCAGTCCAGGACGCTCCACTCGAACCGCCCGCAACCGCGCGTCACCGCAACGCGCGCGCAGTGACCGATCAGCGCCTTGCCGATGCCGCGCCCGCGCGCCTGCGGAACGACGAACAGATCCTCGAGGTAGAGGCCGCGTCGCGCGAGGAACGTCGAGTAGTTGTGGAAGAAGAGCGCGAAGCCCACGGCGCGGTCGTCGTTGTCCCACGCCACGACGGCCTCGATCACGGGTTGCGCGCCGAACAGCTCGCTCCGGAGATCCGCCTCCGTGCCAGTCACGAGGTGCGACAGCCGCTCGTAATCGGCGAGCGCGCGGATCAGCGCGAACACCGTCCCGCAGTCTTCCGGACGCGCGGGGGCAATGCGAACGGTCATGGGATAACGTGTAGAGAGGGGGAGGTCCAGGAGGGGGAGACCCCCTCCTGCATCTTCTTCATGCGAGCCTGAACCTCGGCACCTGAAGAACTCCGCTGTGGCTGCTTCGTTCCCGACCTGACCAGGTTCACGGCACCTCAGTGCGAGGGGGCCCGCCACCGCGAATGATATCAGCGGGATCCGAAGGTTCCCCCGGAACTTCGTCCTCGGCCCGCCGGGACGGACTCCACTGCCGCCAGCCGGGCACGAGCGGGAAGTACAGGCCAAGGGCCGCCTGCGGGTCGAGGGCGGCGCCGTAGGCCTCGAGCTGGGGGCGATAGCGAACCTCCTCGGAATCGAGAAACGCGTCGACATCCGCGCCCTCGTGCGCGCCGACCTTGTAGTCGACGATCCAGCGCGTGCCCTCCGCTGCGACGAAGGTGCGATCGAGAACCAGCTTCCGCACGCGCCCGCCCAGCACGGCGCTCAGTCGAAGTTCGCTGCGATGCTCGGGGTGAGCACCAAGAATCCAGCGCCCCCGGTGATCCTGCACGACGTGCGTCAGGGCCTGCAGGACCCGTGCCCGCGCGGCCGTCAGCTCGCTTCCCGTCAATCCCCCGGCCGCGAGCGCGCGCTCGATCTGCGGCGCAACGGTCTTCACGCGCGCCGCATCCCATCCTGCAAGCGCATCCTCGGCCATCCGCTGCAGCCAGCGGTGGACAACGACGCCGACACGTCGCGCCGTCTCGCCGGCCCAGGAAAACTCGACCGCCGCGCCACTTTCGCCCGGCACGTCGCCCGCGGCCCAAGCGACGGCGGGCGGCAGGGCGGGCGGCTGCCAGTCGACCGGGAGGCGGCGGATCGACTGGTCGAGCGTCACGTCCTCCGGACCGTCAGCTTCCGCGCGCTCGATGCTCTCGGCGTGCCCGAACTCCGGCTCGAAAACGGGCCACAGGCGCGCGAGCAGCGATGCGTCCGCGAACCCCAGCTCGCCCTTCGCATCGCGCCGCGCGCATGCGATCCAGTGCAGTCGGACGCGCGCGCGAGTGGCGGCCACGTAGGCGAGCCGCTCGTCCTCCCGCCGCTGCCGCTGCCGCAGTTCCGACTCGATCCAGCGCAGCAGGGCATCCTTCTCCGACCCGCCGGCATGGATCGGGGCCAGCAGCAGCTCCGGGCCATCCGCGGCGGCGCGTTCGAGCCAGACCATCAGCCGCGCGTCGTCGCCGCGCGGCTTCGCGCCGAGCCGCGGCACGATCACGTGATCGAACTCCAGTCCCTTGGCCTTGTGGATCGTCATCACCTGGAACAACGGGTCGGAATCGGCCTCGGTCGCCGCGAAC
The DNA here is from genome assembly GCA_041308065.1 of Burkholderiales bacterium. GTDB lineage: Bacteria > Pseudomonadota > Gammaproteobacteria > Burkholderiales > Burkholderiaceae_F > JAOUJD01. The sequence continues at coordinate 17,074 of JBFZCF010000064.1, read as the reverse complement.
AACGACTCCAGCGATTGCTCCAGCGCGTGCACGTCGATGCGTCCGCCGGCGTCGTCCTCGTGCCTGATCAGGTGAACGAAGAACTGCTCCGCATCCTCGCGCTCGGCATCGGACGCCAGGCACGCGGGGCCACCGAGCAGCATCCAGGCCTGCTCGACGCGATCGGACAGCGGCACCCGTGCCGCGAGCGCGCCCGCGCGCTGCAACACCGGCGCCACCCGCGCGACGCGCGCCCTGCCATCGGCCGACAGCCGACTCAATCGCTCCGCGCTCGCCAGAAGTTCGAGGACGGTGCGCGGGTCGCCTTCTGCCAGCGCGGCGAGGTCCGCCAGCGTCAGTCCACTCCAGGGCGCCCGCAACACGGCGAGCCACGCGGTTCGATCCGCCAGGTGCTGGAGCGCGCGCGTCAGCGCTAGCAGGTCGGAAATCAGCGGGCGCTTCGCGAGGGCGTGCAATTCGACGGCGGTCGGACGCAGGCCCGCCCGTGTCAGCTCGGCGGCGATCTCGACCAGGTGCGAGCGCGCGCGCACCAGCACCGCGATGGAAGCCTGCGGATCGTCTGCACGAACGGAGCGGACGATCTCGACGACCCTCGTCGCCTCGTTCGAGGCGCTGCCGTCGATGAACCCGTGGACGAGCACAGCTGGCTCGAGCGTGGCCCCGTGCACGGCGGTCGCCGGCTCGAACGATACGGCGCCGCTCGCGATGTCGCTCACCGCCGGGAGCACGCGCGCGAAGGCATGGTTGACCCAGTCGACCACGCCCCGCTGCGAGCGGAAATTGCGCGCGAGCTTGAGCTGCCCCAGCGCCAGCGGCCCGATGCCGCGCTCCCACGCGCGCAGGAACAGGCCGACCTCGGCTTCGCGGAAGCGGTAGATCGACTGCATCGGGTCGCCGACCACGAAGAGAGTCCTGCCGTCGCCGGCGGTCCAGTCGGAGACCAGTCGCTCGACCAGTTCGAACTGCGTGATCGAGGTGTCCTGGAACTCGTCGATCAGCAGGTGGCGCACGCGTGCGTCGAGCGCCAGCGCGATGTCGCCGGCCCGGTCGTCGCCCAGCGCCTGCACGGCACGCCGGGTCACCTCGGCGAAGTCCATCGTCCCGGCCTCGGCGAAAACGACGGCGAGTTCTGCGGCCGCGCGCCGCAGGACCTCGACGATGGACCCGACGACCGACCAGTGAGCGTCCGTGTAGCGCGGCGGCGGAAGCCGACGCAATTCGGCGAGCGCCGCGCGCAGCTCATCGTTGCCCCGCAGCGCGTCGGCGAGGGCGGCGATGCGCTCCCGGTAGGGCCGGTTCACGCGCCTTTCCTCGGCCGACTCGCCCGCCGGGAAGCCTTCCCTCTTCGTGAACTGCGTGCGCCACTGGTCGTCGTTCGTGAGCAGCATCGATGCCAGCCCGCACCACGCCCCGAGCCCCGCGATCTCGGGCGGGGGCAGCGCGGCTAGGTCGGCGCAAGGCAGCAGCGCGCCTTTCGCACCGCCGTTGGCAGCCGCGTATCGCGCCAGCCCGATCAGTTCCTCGCCGAAATGAGCTGGCAGCAGGTCGCAGACCCGCGACATCTGCCGTTCGCACGCCCGCCGGAGCGCGGCTTCCAGTTGTTCGCGATCGTGGCCGCGCAGGTGGCGCAGCCACTGGTCGCGCCGGCCCAGCATCGACGTGACCAGCGCAATCGCGCGTTCGACGTCGTTGTCCAGGTGCTCGAGCAGGCACTCGACGTGCCGAACGAGCGACTGGTCGGTGCGCTGGCGGCTCTCCAGCACCGCGAGCGTGGAGCGGGCGGCAGCGGCGTACAGCGCCTCGGGTCGCTCGGTGACGTTCGGAGCGGCCCCGAGACCGAGCGCCAGCGGAAGCTGGCGCGCCAGCCATTGGGCGAGGGCGTCGATCGTCTGCACGCGCAGCCGCCCCGGGTTGTTCACGATATCCCAGCCTCGCTCCTCGTCGCGGCTGCGCACGGCGACCGCAAGCCGGTATGTCAGGCGCTCGTGCGGCGGCTGCGGCTCGTCGCCCTGCGCCGCGGCCAGCGCCTCCAGCAGGCGTTGCCTCATCTCGGCCGCCGCCTTGCGCGTGAACGTGATCGCGACGACTTCCTCCGGGGCCTCGACGGTGGCCAGCAGCGCGAGCACGCGCTGGATCAGCAACTCCGTCTTGCCCGAGCCGGCGGGCGCGCGGACGATGAAACTTCGCCCGGTCTCCAGCGCGCGTTCGCGGGCCGCGGCGTCGATGGCGACAAGTTCGGCGTCACTCACCTTCGTATCCTTCCGGCACCGCGGACCGTGCCTCCATCGCCACGTCGCCGACGCGCTCGTTCAGGCGGCACAACATGGAGACTCCGCAGTAGCGGCACGTGTCGGCGCGCTTGGGTGCGACCGCGGCCACCCCGGCGGCAAAGTCGTTCGCCAGTCGCGTGAGCTCGGCGCGCCACGCGTCGACCAGCGCCGACCAGCTCGCGTGTTCCCGGCTCCATTCGACGCTGGCCTTCGGCAGCAGGCCTTCTTCTTCGGCAAGCGCGACGAATGCCTTGTCGCCCGCCCGCACGCGCGCGAACGCGATCGCCCGCGCATCCGGCTCCGAGGCCACCAGGTAGAGGGGCAGCTGTGGTTCGTCCGGCCGCTCTCCGAGCCAGGAACGCACTCCTGCCTTGGCCCCGGTCTTGTAGTCGATGACGATCGTGCGCCCGTCGGCGAGGCGATCGACGCGATCGAGGCGACCGTTCAGCGATAGCGGGCCGATCGCCAGAGCACGGCGATCCTCGATCGCCTTCACCTCGAATTCCGCGCGCTGGTCGATCTCGAACTGCAGCCAGTCCGAAGCCATGGCCACGAGGCGCCGCTTCTCGATTGCGAGCAACCCCTGCCCAAGGGCATCCAGGCGCCGCGCGCGCAAGCGCGCAAGCGCATCGTCGGCGGCGCGTTCGAGAACCGCTCTCCGCTCCTGTTCGGGAAGGGCAGCCACGAACGAACGCGTGCGCTGCGGCACCGACTCCCAGAAGCGTGCCAGGACACGGTGTATCAGCTCGCCGCGTTCCGACGCGGCAAGGCCATCGTGCGGCTGCTCCGGTTCGTCGGCCCCGAGCCGATGAGACGCATAGGCGCGGAAAGGACACGCCGCCTGGTCTGCCAGCGTCGATGCGCCGCCACCCACGACCCTGGTGTCGGGAAGCGCAGGAGCGCTGGCGTCCGTCACCCGCTCCAGCAGGGCCGGCGCGCAGGCCGTCAACGCCCGCGGCGCCCGCGCCGCGGGCGGGGCTGCCGGCCACAGCGCGATCATGGGGCTCGGCGCGAGGTTGCGATCACCGTCGCGCACGGCGTGACTCGCGACGACCTCCGGCGCCGCGCGCATGAGCCTGTCGAGGGCTGCGCGCGCACGCTGGAGTTCCACCTCGACCAAGGCGCCGGGCATCCGCTTCGCTCGTTGCAGTTCGAGGGGCAGCAACGGATGCGCGCGCGCCGGAAGCGGCCAGCCCTCCGACGTCATGCCCGTCACCCACAGGTGGTCGAATTCCAGTCCCTCGGCCTCGAGCAGTCCGAGCACCTGCACTGGTGGATCGCCCCCCTCCGGCTGAAACACGGTCGAGGCGGCCACGCGTGCGAGCCGCCCCACTGCGCCGCGCAGGTCCACTGCGCCCTGCACGCGCTCGAGCGCGGCGAACTCCGTCATCAGTTCGTGCCAGCGTGCGAGCGTCTGGTACTCGGCCGTGTCCGGTGTCTCGGCGCCGGGGAAGCCGATGGCGCGCAGCGCCTCCACCAGCAGCGCCGCCCACTCGGAGAGTCGGCGCGGGCGCGAGCCGACCCGTTCCCGCCATGCGCGCAACGCCTCGAGCGCAATCCGCAGAGCGGGCGTTTCGATGTCGCGCGCGCTGCGCGCGGCCGCGAGCGCGCGATCGAGCGACGTCGTGCGGCCCGACCGTCGGCGCCACTCCATGTCGAAGCGGGCGCGCGCCGGTGCGGGCCCGAAGCCCACGTAAGGTGAGCGCAGGAGCGCACTGGCCTCCTCGAAGTCGACGTCGCCGACCACGAGACGCAAGGCGCGCAACGCGGTTGCGACGAGCGGGGCGTCGGCCAGCGACGCGCCGAGCGAGACCGTGTACGGACGCGGGCTGTCAGGTGCCGCAAGCAGCGCGCCCGGCAGCAGCGCCGCATCGAGCGAGCGCGTGACCGCGCGCCGGCGCACCCCGAGGTCCGGCACCACGATGCCGATCCGCGCACCGGGGTTCGCCCTGAGCCGGGCGGCGACCCAGTCCGCCATCCGCTCGAGTTCCTCGCCGGCATCGCCGGCTTCGAGGCGGCGACAGTCGCCCGCAGGACGCTCGTTCGCGAGCAACTCCAGCCGTGCGCCCCGGCTGGCGAGCGCCTGGAACAGCGCCGCCTGCTGCGGGGTCGGCTCGGCGAAGCCCGCCAGCAGCACTTCGGCGGGCGTTGCGAGGCTTCCTTCGCTGGCCAGCGTGCGCACGACATCAGGCAGACGCGCCTGATCCGTTGCGCCGATGCGCTCCGTGCGCCGCAGGTACCCGGCCATCCACTCCGCGAACAGGCGCGCGTCCTCGGTGAGCGCGTAGTGCCGAAGGCGATCGGCAATCTGCCAATGGTGCGCAAGCGACCATGCCTCGGCCGCCAGTTGCGCAGCCCCGGCCGGCGATGCGAGGGCGACGTCGCTGGCCTCGACCACCGCCTCCCACAGCGCCTGCACCTGCGCGGGCGCGAGCGGCGCGTGCAAGCCGGTCAGCGAAGGATCGTGCTGGGCCGCGTCATGCAAGCTGGCGACGAAGGCGCCGAACGGCAGCACGCGCGGCGTCTCCCACACGCGGCGACCTTGCGCCAGTTGCCAGGCATCGAACTCACGGCCGAGCATGCGCGCGAGTCGCCGGTTCGGCGTGACGACGACGGCACGGGAATCAGGCCGGGCAAGACGTTCGAAGAGTATGGCGCGGGACACGGAAGGCTCGGTGATTGCGAAGGATTGTAGGGACGCAACAGGCTCGGGAAGCGAGCCTTCCCATCCCTTTTGGAAGTGCTACCATCCGCGAAACGGTGCGCACCGTACGGTCTCTCCCCGCCTGCGCCACCGCCCTCCCCAACACAAGTTCCCGGTTTCTTCCTGATGCCAATGCGCGCCGGCGGGCGTGCGGAAGGACGCAAAAATGAGCGATATCAAGTACGTCAGCGACGCTTCCTTTGAGCAGGACGTCCTGAAATCCGATGGCCCCGTGCTGGTCGACTACTGGGCCGAATGGTGCGGACCCTGCAAGATGATCGCCCCGATCCTGGACGAGGTCTCCAGGGAGTACGGCGCCAAGCTCACCGTGGCCAAGATGAACGTGGACGAGAACCAGTCGACGCCGGCGAAGTTCGGCATCCGCGGAATCCCCACGCTGATGCTGTTCAAGAACGGCGCGGTCGTCGGCACGAAGGTCGGCGCGCTCTCCAAGTCGCAACTCACCGCATTCATCGACAGCAACCTGTAATTGAGGCGCCGGGCCGCACCGGCCCGGCACCATTCCCCGCGGGCGCGCGCCCGGCTCGTCGGACCCCGCACAGCGCGCCCCACCCTCTTCCGGCAGACCCGCTAAAAAACCCTATGCACCTCTCCGAACTGAAAGCGCTGCACGTCTCCCAACTGCTGGAGATGGCAATCGGCCTCGAGATCGACAACGCGAACCGGATGCGCAAGCAGGAACTGATGTTCGCCATCCTGAAGAAGCGCGCGAAGAGCGGCGAGCAGATCTTCGGCGACGGCACGCTGGAGGTCCTGCCGGACGGGTTCGGCTTCCTGCGTTCGCCCGAGACGTCCTACCTGGCGAGCACGGACGACATCTACATCTCGCCGTCCCAGATCCGGCGTTTCAACCTGCACACCGGCGACTCGATCGAAGGCGAAGTCCGCACGCCGAAGGACGGCGAGCGCTACTTCGCGCTGGTCAAGGTCGACAAGGTGAACGGCCAGCTTCCGGAATCGACCAAGCACCGGATCCTGTTCGAGAACCTGACTCCGCTGTTCCCCGACGAGCCGCTGATCCTCGAGCGCGAGATGCGCGGCGACGAGAACCTCACGGGACGCCTGATCGACATCATCGCCCCGATCGGCAAGGGGCAGCGCGGCCTGCTCGTGGCGAGCCCGAAATCGGGCAAGACGGTGCTGATGCAGCACATCGCGCACGCCATCGCCGCCAACCACCCGGACATCGTGCTGATCGTGCTGCTGATCGACGAGCGCCCGGAGGAGGTCACCGAGATGCAGCGTTCGGTGCGGGGGGAAGTCGTCGCATCGACCTTCGACGAACCGGCCACGCGTCACGTCCAGGTCGCCGAGATGGTGATCGAGAAGGCGAAGCGACTCGCGGAGAGCAAGAAGGACGTGGTGATCCTGCTCGACTCGATCACGCGCCTCGCGCGCGCCTACAACACCGTCGTGCCGGCGTCGGGCAAGGTGCTGACGGGCGGCGTCGACGCCAACGCGCTGCAGCGCCCCAAGCGGTTCTTCGGCGCGGCCCGCAACATCGAGGAAGGCGGCTCGCTGACCATCATCGCCACCGCCCTGATCGACACCGGCTCGCGGATGGATGACGTGATCTACGAGGAGTTCAAGGGCACCGGCAACATGGAAATCCACATGGAGCGCCGGCTCGCCGAGAAGCGCGTCTACCCGGCGCTCAACGTCAACCGGTCCGGCACGCGCAAGGAAGAGCAACTGCTGAAGCCCGAGATCCTGCAGAAGGTCTGGATCCTGCGGAAGCTCCTGTACGGCATGGACGAAATCGAGGCGATGGAGTTCCTCCTCGACAAGATGAAGGCGACGAAGAACAACGCCGAATTCTTCGACATGATGCGGCGGGGAGGCTGATCCGGACGGCGCGAGCGGAGTCCGGCCTGGGCCCTGCCTGACCAGGGAAGGGCCGCTGGCAAGCCTGACCGGCCCTTTGCAGTTTCAAGGGCTTGCGCCCTGCGGCCGGGTTGCCCAGGCCTCCAATTTCCCGGATAATGCGCGGTTCCCGAAAAACGGGTCCGTGGTCGAGGCAGACGGGTCAACGCGAGTGCGACCAAGCGTGCGTCACCCCTCGATCGGGCGGCCCCTCCAGGCAGCGAGAGAAGACAATGAAACAAGGCATCCACCCCGAGTACCGCGAAGTCGTCTTCCAGGACATGCAGAACGACTTCAAATTCATACACGGGCGCCCAGACGCGGATCGTCGAGACCGGCCGCGTGGAGAAGTTCCGCCAGAAGTTCGCCGCGAAGACCGAGGCCGTCAACGCCGCGGCCGCCGCGGCCGCCGAGGCGAACGCCGCGAAGGCCCGCCGCAAGTAGGCGTGGACCGGCCCTCCGCCACGACAAAGGCAGCTTCGGCTGCCTTTTTTGTTGACGCGCCCGTTTGACGCGCCCGTCAGTGGGTCTATAAGCCACCCGCAGAGGCACCCGCAGCGGCACCGTCAGAGGCACCAGCAAAGGCATTCGTGAGTTTCGAACACCGACCTTCACCCGCCCGTGTGACGGAGGCTGCCGCGGCCAAGCTGCCGCGCTGGATGCTGCTCGGGCTGCTGGTGGCCTACGTTGTGCCCGGGCTTCTTGGTCGCGATCCCTGGAGCCTCGAGGATGCCGCGGCCTTCGGGGTGATGTGGACGATGGCGCAGGGGGGGATGGCCGAGTGGCTCCTGCCCGGCGTCGTTGGCCAGCCGTTGCCCGAGGAAGGACCGCTGCCGTTCTGGGCCGGCGCGCTGCTGATCCGGCTCTTCGGCGGTCTGCTCGGCGCGGTGGATGCCGCGCGGCTGACGTCGGTACTGTGGTTCGCGCTTGCCACGTGGAGCGTCTGGTACGCGACCTATCGGCTCGCGCGACGCGCCGAAGCGCAGCCCGTCGCGCTGGCGTTCGGCGGCGAGGCGAGCCCGCGCGACTACGGCCGGATGCTCGCGGATATCGCCGTCCTATTGATGCTCGCCACGTTCGGCATCGTCGTGCGCCTGCACGAGACCGTGGCCGAGACCGCGTTGTTCGCGCTGGTCGGCGTGCTGCTTCTTGCGCTCGTGGTCGCGCTCGAAGAGGAGTGGAAGGGCAGCCTCGCTGCCGGCCTCGTGCTGGCGGCCGCTGCGTTGACGCGCGGTTGGCTCCCTGCGGGCCTGCTGGCGATCGCTGCCACCGCATTCCTGGCCGGACAGGGATCGCATCGTGCGCCGCGCATTGCGGCGATGCTGGCCCTTGCCATCGGCGGCTTCGCCCTGTGGCCGTTGGCGGCGCACCAGTTCGTGCCCGGGGCCGCCGAATACATGAGCTCGCTAGCGAGGTGGAACGTCGAGCAGCTCCGCGGGCCGAGCGTCGAGAGCCTGGCCTGGCTCATCCGGAACACCGGCTGGTACACGTGGCCCCTCTGGCCCTTCGCGTTGTGGACGCTGTACTCGTGGCGCAGCTTCCTGCACCGCCCTCACGTGCTGCTGCCCCTGCTGGTCGCCTCGGCAGGGCTGCTGAACGTGCTGCTGAGCAGCAACCCGAGCGACCGCGAACTGATCGTCGTCGTTCCCGCCCTCGTGCTCATGGCCGCCTTCGGCGTGTCGACGTTGAGGCGCGCCGCCGACAACGCCATCGACTGGTTCTCGATCGTGCTGTTCGCGCTCGCGCTGCTCGGAGCGTGGCTCTACTTCATCGCCTGGAACATCGGGACGCCGCCGAAGATGGCCGCTTCGGTTGCGCGCATCGTTCCGGGGCTCGCTCCGGACGTCGACCTGGTCGCTGCGGTCGTCGCGCTTGCGGCCACCAGTGCCTGGACGGCGCTCGCGGCCTGGCGCGTACGCGTGCGCCCGCCGATGCTGTGGCGCGGACCGGCACTCGCGGCGGCAGGCCTGACCGCGATGTGGGTCCTGGTCGCAACCCTCTACGCACACCCGATCGAATACAACCGCGGGATGCGGCCGACCGCCACCGTGCTCGGCGACCAGGTCCGCCGACTGGCCGGGCCGGACGCATGCGTGCAGGCGCACCAGTTGCCCGTGGGCATGCGCGCGATGCTCGCCTATCACGGCGCGATCCGTTTCAGCGGCCCGGGGGACGACAGCGACGCGTGCCGGATCGTCATCCACCGCGACAGCCAGCGAACGCAGCTGGACGACGCGCCGCCGATCGGCGACTGGCAACTGGCGTACGAGGCGACACGCCGCGCTCGTTACGACGAGGTGTTCCGCATCTGGGTGCGCCGGCCCTGAGCCGGCGATTGCCAAGCGAGTTCGATGCCTGACAGCCCTGCCATGCGCGCGCCAGACACGTCGTCCCGTGCACTGATCAAGCTCGCCTGGCCGCTGTTCATCGCGAACCTCGCGGTCGTCGGCAACGGGACGATCGACGCCATCATGGCGGGCCGGCTCTCCGCCACCGACCTCGCGGCGGTGGCCGTCGGATCGAGCATCTACGTCACTGTCTACATCGGCTTCATGGGCGTGCTGCAGGCGCTGTCGCCGATCGCGGGCCATCACTACGGCGCACAGCGCTGGCGCGCCATCGGCGACGACGTGCAGCAGGGCCTGTGGCTGTCGCTCCTGCTGACGGCGGCGGGACTGCCGTGCGTCCTGGCGACCGACCTGTGGCTCGACTTCGCGCGCACTGACGACGCGGTGGGTCGCGTCGCGACCCTGTACCTGCAGGCGATCGCCTTCGGCCTTCCCGCCGCGCTGGCCACGCGAGTCTTCGTCGCGCTGAATGCCGCAGTGTCGCGGCCGAAGGTGACGATGGTCGTCAACGTGACGGCTCTCACGCTGAAGGTGCCGCTCAACCTCGTCTTCATGTACGGCGCCGGTCCGGTCCCGGCCCTCGGCGGCGCGGGCGCCGGCGTGGCGACGGCACTGCTCGCCTGGCTCATGCTGGCCATGAGCCTCGCCGTGTGGCGCTTCGATCCCTTCTACGCGCGCTTCCGCAGCGGCGAGGTCCACGGACCGCGCTGGGCCGCGCTGCGCGAGCAACTGAAGCTCGGCCTGCCGATCGGGCTGTCGACGCTGTTCGAAGTGACGTCGTTCACGTTCATGGCGGTGCTGATCGCCCGGCTCGGCACGGCCGCCGTCGCCGGTCACCAGATCGTGGCGAACCTGGCTGCGATCCTCTTCATGGTGCCGCTGTCGCTCGGCATCGCGACCAGCGTGCTGGTCGCGCAGTCGCTCGGGGCGAACGAGCCGAAGGTGGCGCGTCGCGCCGCGCTTCGCGGCTTCCGCGTCGCCCTCGGCATCGCCGTCACCGCGGCGGCGCTGCTGTGGCTGCTGCGCGAGCCGATCGTCGGCCTCTACACGAACGATCCGGCGGTGGCGACCGTCGCGCTGTCGCTGCTCGGCCTGGCCGCCGTGTTCCACCTGTTCGACGCCAGCCAGGGCGTCGCGGGGTTCGTGCTGCGCGGCTACAAGAACACGTTCTGGCCGATGGTGATCTACGGCGTCGCGCTGTGGGGCATCGGCCTGGGAGGCGGATACTGGATCGGCCTCAACGCAACGCCTTTCGGCCCGCCGCGCGGACCGCTCGGCTTCTGGGAAGCGGCCACCGGCGCCCTGGCGCTCGCGGCGATCCTGCTGTGCCTTCTTGCGGCGGCCGTTTCGAGGAAACACGCGGCGCGGGCATGAAAAAAGGGCCGGAAGCCCCGGCCCTTTTGTCTGGGTGACAGCCCGCGGTCAGCGGCCCATCGCCTGCAGCGCCGCGATGCGCTGCTCGATCGGCGGGTGGCTCGAGAACAGGGCCATCATGCCGCCCGACCTGCTGTTGATGCCGAACGACTTCACCTGCTGCGGCAACTCGCCCGGCTCCATGCCGCCGAGGCGCGCCAGCGCGTTGATCATCGGCCGGTTGCTGCCCATCAGTTCGACGGCGCCGGCATCGGCACGGAACTCGCGTCGACGCGAGAACCAGGCCACGACGATCGCGGCGAGGAAGCCCAGCGCGATGTCTAGGACGATCGTCGTCACGAAGTAGCCGATGCCCGGGGCATCGCTCTCGTTGCGCAGCACGATGCGGTCGACCACGTAGCCGATCACGCGCGAAATGAAGACGACGAAGGTGTTCATCACGCCCTGCAGCAGCGTCATCGTCACCATGTCGCCGTTGGCGACGTGCGCGATCTCGTGGCCGAGGACCGCTTCGACCTCGTCCTTGCTCATCGACTGCAACAGGCCGGTCGACACGGCCACCAGCGCCGAGTTCTTGAAGGCGCCGGTGGCAAAGGCGTTCGGCTCGCCTTCGAAGACCGCGACTTCCGGCATGCCGATGCCCGCCTTGTCGGCGTGACGGCGCACGGTCTCGACCAGCCACGACTCCATTGCGTTCGAGGGCTGCCGGATGACCTGCGCGCGGGTCGTCCACTTGGCCATGGGCTTCGACATCAGCAGCGAGATGAACGCGCCTGTGAAGCCGACGACGAGCGAGAAGATCGCGAGGCTGCCCACGTCCAGCGTGCGGCCGCCCAGGTTGAAGTTGATGCCGAACACCGCGGAAAGCACGGTGAGCGTCACCACCAGCACTGCCATGATCGCAAGGTTCGTCAGGACGAACAGAGCGATGCGTTTCATAGAGTCTCCAGGGGAAGTGAGGGGAAATCGAGCGGCGCTAGTCTATCCAAACCGGCGCCGGTCCAGCCATTCATGTTTGTCCGCAACGCTACATGCCCGATCTCCAGGTGTCTTGCCGCGCGAATCGGGGCGTTGGACAGCCCTTTCGCGCACAGGTTCGGATATGGAGTCGCGCCGGGCCGCCTCAAGGCGGCAGCGCCGGAAGCAAGGGTAGACCCTGACACGGGAAGCGCGAACGCTAAACTCTCGACTTCGTTCGATTTCCGGATCCCATGGCCAACTCCCCCGTCGAACGCGCAAACGCGCGCCCGATTCCCGCGGTTCCGCGGCTGATCTTCGCCACCCGGTGGCTGCAGCTGCCGTTGTACCTCGGCCTGATCCTGGCCCAGGGCGTCTACGTGTATCACTTCTGGGTCGAATTGCTGCACCTGGTCGAGGCCGCCTTCGGCAACAAGGAGGCGCTTGCACTGCTGGTGAAGAGCATCGGCTACCAGTTGCCCGAGATCCGCGACGCCACGGGGGCACTGATCGGGCACGAGCCGCCGGCCTTCAACGAGACCGTGATCATGCTGGTGGTGCTGGCGCTGATCGACGTCGTGATGATCTCGAACCTCCTGATCATGGTGATCGTCGGCGGCTACGAAACCTTCGTGTCGCGCATGTACCTGGAAGGCCATCCCGACCAGCCGGAATGGCTGTCCCACGTGAACGCCAGCGTGCTCAAGGTCAAGCTCGCCACGGCGATCATCGGCATTAGTTCGATCCATCTCCTGAAGACCTTCATCAACGCCCAGAACTACTCCGAGAAGGTGCTGATCGCCCAGACGGCGATCCACATCACGTTCCTGCTGTCCGCGATGGCGGTGGCCTCGACCGACCGGTTGATGATGATGCCGCGCGGGCGGGACAAGGACAGGGACAGGGACAGCCAAGCGAACTCACACTGAGGGCATCGTGACCGCGATCCGCAAGGACGACCTCGTCGACAGCATCGCCGGGGCACTGCAGTACATCAGCTTCTACCACCCGGCCGACTTCATCAGCCACCTGGCGCGCGCCTACGAGACCGAACAGAGTCCCGCGGCGAAGGATGCGATCGCGCAGATCCTGACCAACTCGCGCATGTGCGCCGAGGGGCACCGTCCGCTGTGCCAGGACACGGGCATCGTCAACGTGTTCCTGAAGGTCGGCATGGACGTCCGCTGGGAGGGCTTCGACGGCTCGCTCGACGACGCCGTCAACGAAGGCGTCCGCAAGGGGTACCTGAACCCGGACAACGTGCTGCGCGCGTCGGTCGTCAGCCCGCCCGAGTTCGGACGCCGGAACACCAAGGACAACACGCCGGCCGTCATCAGCATCCAGATCGTGCCGGGCGGCACCGTCGAGGTCGTGGTGGCCGCGAAGGGTGGCGGCTCCGAAAACAAGAGCAAGTTCGTGATGCTGAACCCGAGCGACTCGATCGTCGACTGGGTCATGAAGACCGTGCCGACGATGGGCGCGGGCTGGTGCCCGCCCGGCATCCTCGGCATCGGCATCGGCGGCACGGCCGAGAAGGCGATGCTGATGGCCAAGGAGTCGCTGATGGACGACATCGACATGTACGAACTGCTTCAGCGCGGTCCGCAGACCGACGAGGAGAAGCTGCGCGTCGAGTTGTACGAGAAGGTCAACGCGCTCGGGATCGGCGCCCAGGGCCTGGGCGGCCTGACGACCGTGCTCGACATCAAGATCCGGATGTATCCGACCCACGCCGCGAGCAAACCCGTGGCGATGATCCCGAACTGCGCGGCGACCCGCCATGCTCACTTCGTGCTCGACGGTTCCGGCCCGGCCTATCTCGATCCGCCGCCGCTCGACTCGTGGCCGAGCGTCAACTGGCAGCCGGACGCACAGGCGAGCACGCGGGTGAACCTCGACACGCTGACGAAGGAAGAGGTCGCCTCGTGGAAACCGGGCCAGACGCTGCTGCTGAACGGAAAGATGCTCACCGGCCGCGATGCCGCGCACAAGCGCATCCAGGACATGCTGGCCAAGGGCGAGAAGCTGCCGGTCGACTTCAAGAACCGCGTGATCTACTACGTCGGCCCGGTCGACCCGGTGCGCGATGAGGTCGTCGGCCCCGCCGGTCCGACCACTTCCACGCGGATGGACAAGTTCACCGAGATGATGCTGTCGCAGACGGGGCTGATAGCGATGATCGGCAAGGCCGAACGCGGGCCGGCGGCGATCGAGGCGATCAGGAAGCACCGCAGCGCGTACCTGATGGCCGTCGGCGGCGCCGCCTACCTCGTCGCGAAGGCGATCAAGGGCGCGCGCACCGTCGCCTTCGCCGACCTCGGCATGGAAGCGATCTACGAGTTCGATGTGCGCGACATGCCGGTGACGGTCGCCGTCAGTGCCGACGGCACCTCGGTGCACCAGACCGGCCCGAAAGAGTGGCAGGCGAGGATCGGAAAGATTCCGGTCACCGCCGCCTGATCGTCCGCACCACTGCCAGCCTGGAGTCCACGATGCGCGGTTCGACCTTCGTTCACACATTCCGCATGGCGCTGGCCGCGCTGCTTTGCGCAGTCAGCGTCGGCGCCCTGGCGCAGTCGGCCAAGCCGATCCGGATCCTGGTCGGCTTCCCCGCCGGCGGCGGCACGGACGGGATCGCGCGCACGCTCGCGGAACGTCTGAAGGACGAACTCGGCGTGCCCGTCATCGTCGAGAACCGCGCCGGCGCCGGCGGACAGATCGCCGCACAGGCGCTGAAGACCGCGCCGGCTGACGGCACCACGTACTTCATCTCGCACGATCACACGATCTCGATCCTGCCGCTGGTGGTGAAGAACCCCGGCTTCGATCCGGCAAGCGACTTCGTGCCGGTCGCGGGCTTCGCCACGTTCGTCAACGCGCTCGCGATGTCCTCGGGGTCGCCGGCGCGGACCTTCGACGACTTCGTGCGCGGTGTGCGCGCGCAGGGCGGCAAGTCGGCCGTCGGCGTGCCCGCGCCTGCGTCGGTCCCGGAATTCCTAGTCAAGGTGATCGCCGAAAAGCACGGGCTCGACCTGGTCTCCGTGCCCTATCGCGGCAGTGCGCCGATGATCGCCGACATGCTGGCGTCGCAGATCCCCGCCGGCGTCGCTTCCGTTCCGGAGTTCGTCGAGAACCACAAGGCCGGGAAGCTGCGCGTGGTGGCGGTGCTGGGCGGTCGCCGCCAGGCGGTGCTGCCCGACGTGCCGACCTTCGCGGAACTCGGCCTGGCCGGCTTCGAAGATGCGCCGTACTACGGCTTCTTCGCGCCGGCCGGCACGCCGAAGGCGGAGATCGACCGGTTCTCGGCCGCGCTGGCGAAGGTGATCGCCATTGCCGAGGTCAGGGACAAGTTGACGACGTGGGGCCTGACGGTCGGCTTCATGCCGCAGCAGCAGCTCGCGGCACGGGAGCGCGCCTACGCGCAGACGTGGGCGAGGATCATCAAGGCAAGCGGCTTCCAGCCGCAGTGATGGCGTCGAGCGACGGCGCGCTCAGCGGTTGAATACGCCGGTCGACAGGTAACGGTCGCCACGATCGCACACGATGAAGACGATCGTGGCGTTGCGGGACCCGGCCGCCACGCGCAGCGCGATCGAGAGCGCGCCCGCCGCGGAGATGCCGCAGAAGATGCCTTCCTCGCACGCCATCCGGCGCGCCATCGCCTCGGCGTCGGCCTGCGTCACGTACTCGGTCCGGTCGACGCGTTGCGCATCGTAGATCTTCGGCAGGTACGCCTCGGGCCACTTGCGGATTCCGGGAATCTGCGAACCTTCGGCCGGCTGGGCGCCGACGATCTCCACCTTCGGGTTCCGTTCCTTCAGGTAGCGCGACACGCCCATGATCGTGCCGGTCGTGCCCATGGCGCTGACGAAGTGCGTGACGGTGCCGGCCGTGTCGCGCCAGATCTCGGGGCCGGTCGTTTCGTAGTGCACGCGCGGGTTGTCGCCGTTGGCGAACTGGTCCAGCACCCTGCCCTCGCCACGCACCTGCATTTCCATCGCGAGGTCGCGCGCAAACTCCATGCCGCCCTTCGATGCCGGCGTCAGGATCAGTTCCGCGCCGTAGGCCGTCATGCTCACGCGGCGTTCGGCCGACAGGTTGTCCGGCATGATCAGCGTCATCCGGTAGCCCTTCATCGCGGCGATCATCGCCAGCGCGATGCCCGTGTTGCCGCTCGTCGCTTCGATCAGGCGGTCGCCGGGCCTGATCTCCCCCCGCTCCTCGGCACGACGGATCATCGACAGCGCCGGTCGGTCCTTCACCGATCCGCCCGGATTGTTGCCCTCGAGCTTGCCGAGGATCACGTTGCCGCGCCGCTCGTTGTCCGCACCCGGAATGCGCTGCAGGCGGACCAGCGGAGTGTTGCCGATGGTCCGGTCGATCGACGCGAAGTCCGGCACTGTCATGCGATGTCCAGTTCCTCGATGCGCCGTGGCGGATAGGTGTCCCATCCGCTGCACCCGGGACAGTTCCAGTGGTACTCACGCGCGCGGAAGCCGCAGCGCGTGCAGCGGTAGCGAGCGAGCTTGCGCGTCTGCCCGCGCAGCAGCGACGCGAGAAGCTGCATTTCCCCGTCGTCCTTGTTCATCGCGAGCCGCGACTCCAGCAGGCGCTCGAAGCCGAGCAGCGATGGGTGGCGGCGCAGTTCCTCGCCGACCAGCGTCTCGGCGGCGGCGGGCCCTTCCCACTCGTTCACGCGCTTCTGCGCCACATCGAGCAGGTCGATCGACGGCATGTCGAGCAGCGCGCGCTTGAGCCAGTTCAGCGCGCCGGCGCGATCGCCCACGGCGTCCATGGCGTCCGCGACACGGCCCGCAATCAGCGGAACGTGCTCCGGCGATGCCGCCTCGACACTCAGCCACTGGCGCAGCGCTTCGCCACCTCTCCCGCGCTTCATTTCGAGGTCGCCCGCCAGGATGAGCGCGCGCACCGACTTGCGGTTGGCCGCGAGCGCCTCGTCGATCGCCTTCTGCGTTTCGTCGAAGCTTCCCTGCTCGAGCGCCCTCGCCGCCACCTCGCAGAAGAAGTGCGAGATCGCCTGGCCGTGCGACTCGCCTGCCTCGCGCTCGAGCAGGCGCGCGCAGTCGACCGCCTTCAGCCACTCGCGTTCCATCTGGTAGATGCGCAGCAGGGCGCGCAGCGCATCGAAGCGGTGGTGCGTGTCCTCCAGAAGCCGCGTGAACGCATCCTCGGCCCGGTCGAGCAGGCCGCCCTTCAGGTAGTCCTGCCCGAGTTCAGCGAGCGCCCGGGAACGCGCGCTCGCAGGAAGGTCAGCGCGGTTCAGCAGGTGCGTGTGAATGCGCACGGCGCGGTCGAACTCGCCGCGGCGTCGAAACAGGTTGCCGAGCGCGTGGTGCAGTTCGATCGTCTCCGGATCGAGCCTGACCACCTCGATGAAGGCATCGATTGCCTTGTCGTGCTGGTCGTTCAGAAGCAGGTTGAGGCCACGGAAGTACGAGCGCGGCAGGCCCGCCTGGTCGGTCGCCTGCGCGCGTGACTCGAAGCCGCGCGCGAGCCACCCGGCGCCGAACAGCAAC
>JBFZCF010000063.1:0-10539 GCA_041308065.1 Burkholderiales bacterium | reverse complement strand
CCGGGCGCGCAGGCCACGGCGAGTCCAATAAGCCATCCGGCGCCGCCGGCGGTGGCGCCGCTCGCGCCTCCGGTGCGCCGCACACCGATGGCGGCGACCCCGTGGCGCGGGCTGTCGCTGGCCAGCTGGCTGTTCCGCCGCGAGCCGGCCCCAGTCGATGTCGACGGGCCGGCGCGCGGCGCTGGCCGGCGCCGCCGGTTCGTGTTGCTGGCGCTTTCGCTCGCGCCGGCGATCTATGCGACGTACCTGATGAGCGGACTGCTGCCGAACGAGGCGTCGTCGATCGCGGAAAAGGCGCTGCTGGCGGTGTTCGCAATCCTGTCCTGCTGGCTCGCGGCCGGCTTCTGGACCGCGATGATGGGCTTCGCCGTCCTGCTGCGCGGCGGCGATCGCCACCTGGTTTCGCGCTCCGCGGGCGGGTCCGGCCCATTGCCCGACGAGGCCCGCACCGCGGTCGTGGTGCCGATCTGCAACGAGGACGTCAAGCGCGTTTTCGCCGGCCTGCGCGCGACGATCGAGTCGGTCGCCCGCGCTGGCGGGCTCGCTCATTTCGACTTCTACATACTGTCCGACAGCAGCGAGCCGGATGCCTGCGTGGGCGAGCTCGACGCCTGGAGCGCCCTGCGCGAGACGCTGGGCGGCGACGCGCGACTGTTCTACCGCCGGCGCGAACGCCGGGTGAAGCGCAAGAGCGGCAACATCGACGACTTCTGCCGGCGCTGGGGCGCGCTGTACCGCTACATGGTCGTGCTCGACGCCGACAGCGTCATGAGCGGCGAGTGCCTGTCGACGCTGGTGCGCCTGATGGAGGCGCGTCCGGACGCGGGAATCATCCAGACCGCCCCGCGCGCGGTGGGCCGCGATACGCTGCACGCGCGCATCCAGCAGTTCGCCAACCAGGTCTACGGCCCGCTGTTCACCGCCGGACTGCACTACTGGCAACTCGGCGAGTCGCACTACTGGGGCCACAACGCGATCATCCGGCTCGAGCCCTTCATGAAGCACTGCGTGCTCGCGCCCCTGCCTGGCCGCGGCGCGCTCGCCGGCGAGATCCTGTCGCACGACTTCGTCGAGGCCGCCCTGATGCGGCGTGCCGGTTTTGGCGTATGGATCGCGTACGACCTGCCGGGCAGCTACGAGGAAATGCCGGCGAACCTGATCGAGGAGGTCGGCCGCGACCGCCGGTGGTGCCACGGCAACCTGATGAACGCGCGGCTGATGTTCGCGCCCGGCATTCACCCGGTGCACCGCACCGTGTTCCTGACCGGCGCGCTCGCCTACGTGTCGGCGCCCCTGTGGGCCGGCTTCCTGCTGCTGTCGACGTGGGTGCTGGTGACGAACGCCCACGCGGATCCCGAGTACTTCGTCATTCCGAACCAGCTGTTTCCGCTCTGGCCATCGTGGAATCCGAAGGACGCGCTCGCCTTGCTGGCAGCGGTCGCGTCGATGCTGTTCCTGCCGAAGCTGCTCGCTGCCCTCGTCGCGGGCGCGCGCGAGGCACAGGCCTTCGGCGGCCTGTTGCGCCTCGTGACGAGCGTCGTGCTGGAGTTCGTGGTGAGCGCGCTCCTTGCGCCGATCCGCATGCTGTTCCACACGCAGTTCGTCCTGGCCGCGCTGGCTGGCTGGGCGATCCAGTGGAAGTCGCCGAAGCGCGAGGATGCCTCGACGTCGTTCCAGGAAGCGATCGATCGCCATGGCTGGCAGACGTTGGTCGGCGCGGCGTGGGTGGGGGTGGTCGCCTGGCAGGCGCCGGGCTTCCTGCCGTGGATCGCGCCGGTCGCCGCCGGCCTGCTGCTCGCGGTGCCGCTGTCGGCGCTGATGAGCCGCACGTCGCTCGGGATCGGCGCCCGCGCCGCGGGGCTCTTCGTGACGCCGGACGAGACTGCGCCGACGCCGGAAGTGACAGCCACCGCGCACTACGCGGGCGCAGCGCGTCCGCAGCCGCGTTTCGCCGACGCGGTGCTCGATCCCGACCTGTTCCTCGTGGTGCGCCAGGCGGCGCGACGCCGTTCACCGCTGGCAGCCGCCCGGCGCCAGCACCGCGTCGAGCGGGCCCTGCTGTCCGGCCCGGAAGCGCTCGCGCCGGCCGAGCGGCGCCTGCTGCTGGGCGATGACGAAGCGCTCTCCGTGCTGTATCGCGCGGTCCGGTCGGCGCCGGTTCATCCGGGCTGGACGATGCGCGGCGAGAAGTCGCGCGCCACGATCCATGCCCTGGCCAAGAGTCCGGGCACGCGTCGAGGCGGCCGGGCCACGCTTGCCCGCGGTTAGTGCGGCGGTGCGCCGCCGCGTTCCTGCTCGGCCAGCCGCCGCATGTAGGCCACGAACTCCGGGTCTTCGCCCTTCAGCAATTGCGGCAGGCGGTCGTAGAAGGCGTCGCGGCGCAGCCATTCGCGCATGAAGTCCTCCCACGAGTTCCAGCGCCGTCGCTGGGCCTCGTTCATGTGGTCGCTGTAGGCCGTGATGTAGGCGCGCTCGAGCAGCGAGATCAGCATGTCGAAGATGGCGAGCTTGCGCTCCTGCTGCTCTGCGGTGAGGTCCGGCGTCGCGGCCTGGCTGCGCAGGCGCAGGTCCGGGTTGTCGATCACGACCCGCAGGAAGTCGTTGTAGGCATCCGACAGCAGCTGGTAGACCTCGTCCTCCTCGTTGCGGCGCTCGCGGCGTTGCTCGGCGATGAAGACGGCGATCGCAAGCGGCAAGCCGACCACCGTCACCACGTAGCTCGCCAATTCCCAGAACCAGGCGTCGAACACGAACACTCGGAGCGCTCCTGGCGTTGACAGGTCAGTTGCCGTAGCGCCGCAGCCGCGCGAGGTCGCGGATGCGGATGCTGCCGTACTCGATGTCGAGCAGTCCCTCGCGAGACAGCACCTGCAGGGCCTGGTTCACGCGCTGCCGCGAAACGCCCGACAGGTAGCCGATCTCCTCCTGAGAGATCTCGAGCTGTTCGCGGTGGCCGGGGTACAGCAGTGGGTTGAACAGTTCCGCGAGGCAACGCGCGACGCGCGCATCGGGCTCCAGCAGCCGTTCGTACTCGATCATGGCGATGAACTGGCCGAGGCGCTCGTTCAACTGGAGCAGCAGGAAGCGGTTGAACGGGATGCTCGTGCCCAGCAGCCAGTCGAAGGTCGCGCGCGGCATCCATGCGATCCGGCTGTCGCGCAGGGCGACGACGTCGTACTTGCGGGGCTCGTCCTTGAGCAGCGAGCCCTCGCCGAACCAGCCGCCCGGGCCGATTCCGGTGAACGTCGCGCTCTTTCCGGCTTGTGACACTACGTTGATCTTGATCAGTCCTTCGATCACGCCGGTCCATCCCTCGACCATCTCGCCCTTGCGCATCACCACGCTGCCACCGGTGTAGCGGCGCTCCTCCACCTCGGCCAGCACGCGCCGGCGCTGGCTTTCGGTGAGATGAGGCCACCAGGCACTGGTGGTCATCATGTCGGCAAGTCGCGGGGGGTCTTGTTCGGCCATGGGCGTGATTGTCCCGCAAGACTGTCGTCCGGGCGACAGCGCCGCCGGACGGCTCGCCGTACCGTGGCGCTGCCAGTTCGCGACCGATTGCGGCCGGAGGCTGGGTTAAGCTACCCGAACAAGAGACGCGGCCACCACGATGCCGCGCATTCAGGAGACAGCCGTGACAGCGAGCACCGCCGCTGACACATTTCCGCGCTTGCTGATGCAGCACGCCAGGGTCCGCCCGGGCGCGACCGCCATTCGCGAGAAGGACCTCGGCATCTGGCAGAGCTGGAGCTGGGTCGAGATGCTGCAGGAGGTCCGCGAGATCGCAGCCGGCCTGCTGCAGGCCGGGTTCAGGCGCGGAGAGCACCTGGCCATCATCGGCGAGAACCGGCCTCGTCTCTATTTCACGATGTGCGCGGCCCAGTGCCTGGGCGGCGTCCCGGTGCCGATGTACCAGGACGCAGTCGCGGCCGAGATGGCGTTCGTGTTCGACAACGCCGAGATCCGCTTCGCCATGGTCGAGGACCAGGAGCAGGTGGACAAGGTGCTCGAGATCCGCGAGAAGGTCCCGCACATCAAGCGCATCTTCTACGACGATCCCCGCGGACTGAGGCACTACGACCAGCCGGGCCTCGCTTCGTACGAACAGCTCCGGTCGCTGGGCCAGGCCTACCTCAAGGAGCGTCCCGGCGCGGTGGACGACGAAATCGAGCTGGGAAAGTCAGACGACGTCGCCGCGATGTTCTACACGTCGGGCACGACGGGAAACCCGAAGGGGGTGGTCCTCGGCTACGACAACCTGATCGCGGCTGGCGATGCCGGCGCGCAGATGGAGGCGCTGACCTCGAAGGAAGAGGTGCTGGCCTACCTGCCGATGGCGTGGATCGGACAGAACATCTTCTCGTACACGCAGTGGATGGTGTGCGGCTTCACCGTGAACTGCCCGGAGTCCGCGACGACCGTCTCCGCCGACATGAGGGAGATCGGGCCGACCTATTACTTCGCGCCGCCGCGCGTGCTCGAAGCCCTGCTTACCCAGGTGATGATCCGGATGGAGGACGCCTCCGCGATCAAGCGCCGGATGTTCCACTTCTTCATGGACGTCGCGCGGCGCGTGGGCGGCCGCCTGCTGGATGGCCGCGAGGTCGGGCTCGGCGATCGCCTGCTGCACAGCCTTGGCGACCTGTTCGTGTATGCGCCGCTGCGCAACGCGCTGGGCATGAGTCGCATCCGTGTCGCCTATACGGCGGGCGAGGCGATCGGGCCGGACCTCTTCACCTTCTACCGCTCGCTCGGCATCAACCTGAAGCAGCTCTACGGCTCCACGGAGACGTCGGTGTTCGTCTGCGTGCAGCCGAACGGCGGCGTGAAGCCGGACACCGTCGGTCCGCCGGTCAAGGGAGTCGAGATCCGGCTGACCGACCTCGGCGAAATCCTGATCCGCTCGCCAGGCCTGTTCCGCGAGTACTACAAGTCCCCGGACGCCACCCGCGAGGCCAAGGATCCGGAGGGCTGGTTCCATACCGGTGACGCCGGGTACTTCGACCAGGAAGGGCACCTGAAGATCATCGACCGCGCGAAGGACGTCGGGAAGCTGGCCGACGGGACGCTGTTCGCACCGAAGTACATCGAGAACAAGCTGAAGTTCTACCCGACCATCAAGGAGGCGGTGGCCTTCGGTGACCAGCGCGACATGGTGTGCGTGTTCGTCAACATCGACTACGAAGCCGTCGGCAACTGGGCCGAGCGGAACAACCTGCCGTACGCGGGCTACACCGACCTCGCGGGCAAGCCCCAGGTGCTCGACCGGATCCGGGAGGCGGTGGAGAAGGTCAACGCCGACCTCGCCGGCGATCCCAAGCTCGCCAACGCGCAGATCCACCGGTTCATCGTCCTGCACAAGGAACTGGACGCCGACGACGACGAGCTGACGCGCACGCGCAAGGTGCGGCGCCGCTTCATCCACGACAAGTACGACGTCCTGGTCGATGCGATGTACGGCGGACGGTCGGAGCAGTACATCGAGACGATGGTGAAGTTCGAGGATGGTCGCACCGGCACGATCAGCGCGACCCTGAAGGTGAACGAAGCCAAGGTCCACGCGCCCATGAAGGCCGCGGCGTGAGGTCGATGCGATGAGCCCGCGCGTGCTGATCGCCATCGTCTGCCTCGTGGCCGGGGTGATGCTCGCCGCGTGGTCGCTCGCGTCCGGCCAGTTGCTGCTGGCGCTCGTCGGCTTCGCCCTGATCTTCGTCTTCCTGTACCTCGCGATGGAGGCGATGTCGAAGGCCGGGAAGCCGAAGGACGGAATCCGGCCGGCGTCCAACGCCGCATGGTCGATGAAGGACCAGCCGCCGCGCGGCAACCAGAACGGGGAGCCGCGATGAGCGGGCGCAAGATCGGCGAGGTGATCCTCGAAGTGGCGGACGTGTCGCTGTCGTTCGGCGGCGTGAAGGCGCTGCAGAACATCTCCTTCAACGTCAGGGAGCACGAGATCCGCGCCATCATCGGCCCCAACGGCGCCGGCAAGAGCTCGATGCTGAACGTGATCAACGGCGTGTACACGCCGCAGCAGGGCCGGATCACCTTCCGCGGCAAGGAGCGCGGGCAGATGGATCCGCACGATGCCGCGGCCCTCGGCATCGGCCGCACGTTCCAGAGCCTCGCCCTGTTCAAGGGGATGAGCGTGCTCGACAACATCATGACCGGGCGCAACCTGCGGATGCGGACCGGGCTGCTGGCGCAGGCAATTCACATCGGGTTCGCGCGGCGCGAGGAACTTCGCCACCGCGAGTACGTCGAGCACATCATCGACTTCCTGGAGATCCAGGCGTACCGCAAGACTGCGGTCGGCCGGCTGCCGTACGGCCTGCAGAAGCGCGTCGACCTCGGCCGGGCCCTGGCGATGGAGCCTTCGCTGCTGCTGCTCGACGAGCCGATGGCGGGCATGAACCTCGAGGAGAAGGAGGACATGTGCCGCTTCGTCCTCGACGTCAACGACGAGTTCGGGACGACGATCGTGCTGATCGAGCACGACATGGGCGTGGTGATGGACATCTCGGACCGCGTGGTCGTGCTCGACTACGGCAAGAAGATCGGCGACGGCACGCCGGATGAAGTCCGCAGCAGCCAGGCGGTGGTCGACGCCTACCTCGGAGTGGCGCACTGACATGACGCTGACCTCGCTCCAACGCAACTGGCCGGTCGTCGCGCTGATCGTCGGCGTGCTCATCGGCGCCATCGCGCCGCTGGCGCTGGGCCTGAGCACGCCGGGGTTCTACTTCGAGGTGCTGCTCGGCGGTCTGATGTCGGGCGTGCTCTACTCGCTCGTCGCGCTCGGCTTCGTGCTGATCTTCAAGGCGTCCGGCGTCTTCAACTTCGCCCAGGGAGCCATGGTGCTGTTCGCGGCGCTGTCGCTGGCGCGCCTGAGCGAGCACATGCCGCTGGCCGTCGCCTTCGTGCTGTCGGTGGGCATCATGGCGGTCTTCGCCTGGGTGGTGGAGCGCCTCGTCCTGCGCCACCTCGTCAACCAGGACGCGGTGGTCCTGCTGATGGCCACGCTGGGTATCACGTACTTCCTCGACGGCTTCGGCCAGACGCTGTGGGGCAGCGACATCTACACGATCGAGACCGGCCTGCCCAAGACTCCCGTGTTGGTGCTCGAAAGTATCTTCGAAGGCGGCATCCTGATCAACACCGAGGACTTCGTCGCCGCCGCCATCGCCGCTCTGCTGGTGCTCGCGCTCGCGGTCTTCTTCCAGAAGACGCCGACCGGCCGGGCGCTGCGCGCCGTCGCGGACGACCACCAGGCCGCGCAGTCCATCGGCATTCCGCTGAACCGGATCTGGGTGATCGTGTGGACCGTCGCCGGCTTCGTCGCGCTCGTGGCCGGCATGGTGTGGGGCTCCAAGCTCGGCGTGCAGTTCTCGCTTTCGCTGATCGCGCTGAAGGCGCTGCCGGTGGTGATCCTCGGCGGGTTCACGTCGGTGCCGGGCGCCATCCTCGGCGGACTGATCATCGGCGTCGGCGAGAAGTTCGCGGAGGTGTTCCTCGGCCCGCCCCTCGTCAGCCTGTTCGACCTCGCGGGCGGGGGCATCGAGAACTGGTTTGCCTACGTGCTCGCCCTGCTGTTCCTGCTGGTTCGCCCCGAAGGCTTGTTCGGGGAAAAGCACATCGACCGGGTGTAGGGGACTCCGAACCATGCTCTACCGCGAAAACGGCCAGTTCAAGACGAGCTACGTCGAGGACCAGCAGATCCTTCCGATCGTGCAGGACCGGTGGTTCATGCTGGCCCTGCTCGGCGTGGCGTACCTCGCGCTGCCGGCGCTCGCGAGCGACTACATGTACCGCGCGCTGATCATTCCCTTCCTGATCCTCGCGATCGCGGCCATCGGGCTGAACATCCTCGTCGGTTACTGCGGCCAGATTTCGCTCGGGACCGCGGCGTTCATGTCGATCGGGGCGTACGCGGCGTACAACCTCGTCGTCCGCGTGCCGATGCTGAACTTCCTGGTCGTGCTGGTGCTCGCCGGGGCGATCGCCGCGCTGGTCGGCGTGCTGTTCGGCATCCCTAGCCTGCGGATCAAGGGCCTGTATCTCGCGGTCGCGACGCTCGCGGCGCAGTTCTTCGTCGACTGGGTGTTTGCCCGCGTCAAGTGGTTCACCAACTACTCGGCGTCGGGCTCGGTGTCCACGGCGCCGATCGAGATCTTCGGCTGGGTGGTCGATTCGCCGCTCGAGAAGTACCTGTTCGTCCTCACGATCGCCATCGTGCTGACGGTGGCGGCGAAGAACCTCGTGCGCGGCCACATCGGCCGCAGCTGGATGGCGATGCGCGACATGGACGTCGCGGCGGAGGTGATCGGCATCCGTCCGCTGTACGCGAAACTCACCGCGTTCGCGGTCAGCTCGTTCTATGCCGGCGTGGCCGGCGCGCTGTGGGGCTTCGTCTACCTGGGCGCCTGGGAACCGCTGGCCTTCAACATCAACATGTCGCTGAACCTGCTGTTCATGATCATCATCGGCGGCATGGGTTCGCTGCTCGGCGCCTACTTTGGCGCGGCGTTCATCGTGCTCCTGCCCATCCTGCTGAACCAGATCCCGGGAATGCTCGGCATCCCGATTTCCACGGCGCTGGCGTCGCACCTCGAGCTGATGATCTTCGGCAGCCTGATCGTCTTCTTCCTGATCGCGGAACCGCACGGCCTCGCGCGGTTGTGGGCGATCGGGAAGGAGAAGCTGCGGCTCTGGCCGTTCCCGCACTGAGAGGTCCGAGGCGGAGCGGCTTCCACTATCAAATGCTGGACCCAACACCCTAAGGAGACATCGATGGCAGCTTTGCTAGCAATGAAGGCACGGGCCGTGGCGCTGGCGATCGGGACGATCGCCGCCGCCGCGTCGCTTGCCCTGCCGGGCGCGGCAGTCGCGCAACAGAAGGGGGCGGCCGCCGGCAAGGGCGAGCAGTTCTTCCCGGTCCTCGTGTACCGCACCGGTGCGTATGGCCCGAATGGCACGCCGTGGGCCAATGGCTATGTCGACTACCTGAAGCTGATCAACGCGCAGGGCGGGATCAATGGCGTCAAGATCACCTACGAGGAGTGCGAGACCGCGTACGACACGGCGCGCAGCGTCGAGTGCTACGAGCGCCTGAAGTCGCGGCCCAACGCCGCCGTGTTCCAGCCGCTGTCGACCGGCGCTACGTTCGCCATCACGGACAAGGCACCGACCGACAAGATTCCAATCATCACCGCCGGCTATGGGCGGTCGGAGTCGGTCGAGGGCGAAGTCTTCCCGTGGAACTTCCCGCTGGGTGGCACGTACTGGACCGCGGCCGACGTGCTCGTGCAGCACCTCGGCAAGCAGAACGGGGGACTGGACAAGCTCAAGGGCAAGAAGATCGCGCTGATCTATCACGACTCGCCCTACGGCAGGGAGCCGATCCCGCTGCTGACCGAGCGCTCGAAGCTGCACGGGTTCCAGCTGACGACGATCCCCGTCACGCACCCGGGCGTGGAACAGAAGGCCGCCTGGCTGCAGATCCGCCAGCAGCGCCCCGACTACGTGATCCTGTGGGGCTGGGGCGTGATGAACTCCACGGCGATCCGCGAGGCGGTCGCCACCGGCTTCCCGCGCGACAAGATGTACGGCGGCTGGTGGTCCGGGGCCGAGCCCGACGTCCTGCCGGTTGGCGCGGATGCCAAGGGCTACAACGCCATGGCATTCCAGCATGGTGCCGGGCGCGCCAAGGTGCACGAGGACATCCTGAAGCTCCTGCACGCCAAGGGCCAGGGCACCGGCCCCGCGGAGGAGGTGGGCCAGGTGCTTTACACGCGCGGCCTGATCAGCGCGATGTTCGCCGTGGAAGGCGTGCGCCAGGCGCAGCTGCGGTACGGCGTGCGGCCGCTCACGGGCGAGGAAGTGCGCTACGGGCTGGAGAACCTCAACATCGACCAGAAGCGCATCGATGCGCTCGGGCTGACCGGAGTCATCCGTCCGCTGGCAACGAACTGCCGCGACCATGAGGGCTCGCGCTATGCGCGCGTGCACACATGGGATGGCAGCAAGTGGAACTTCTCCTCCGACTGGTTCGAGTCCGACGACCAGATCATCAAGCCGATGATCAAGGACTTCGCGGCGCGCTATGCCGCGGAGAAGAAGATCACGCGCCGCAGCTGCGAGGCGGAAATCGCCGCCGCCCAGAAGGCCGCTCCGGCCGCTGCTCCGGCGAAGGCCGCGGCTCCGGCAGCGAAGAAGTAACCGAGAACCAACCGGCCGCATCGCGGCCGGTTGTGCAAAGCGTCCGATCGGGCGCTTTGCACAACCTGGGAGATGATCGGTGACCGCACCGCTCCTCAACGTCAACGGCATCGAGGTGATCTACAACCACGTGATCCTCGTGCTGAAAGGCGTTTCTCTGAACGTACCCGAGGGCAGCGTGGTGGCCCTGCTCGGCGCCAACGGCGCCGGCAAGACCACGACGCTGCGCGCCGTGTCGAACCTGCTGCGCGCCGAGCGCGGCGAGGTGACCAAGGGCTCGATCGAATTGCGCGGCGAGAAGATCGAGGACCTGACCGCCTACGA
>JBFZCF010000062.1:0-10620 GCA_041308065.1 Burkholderiales bacterium | reverse complement strand
GTGGGCGATGGCCTCCTTCGTCTGCGGCATCACGCCGTCGTCCGCCGCCACCACCAGGATGACGATGTCCGTCGCCT
Organism: Burkholderiales bacterium; assembly: GCA_041308065.1. Taxonomy (GTDB): domain Bacteria; phylum Pseudomonadota; class Gammaproteobacteria; order Burkholderiales; family Burkholderiaceae_F; genus JAOUJD01. Next base: position 10,543 of record JBFZCF010000062.1, on the reverse strand, counting down.
TCGCGCCGCGGGCGCGCATGGCCGTGAAGGCCTCGTGTCCCGGCGTGTCGAGGAACGTAACGATGCCGCGCGGCGTCGTCACGTGGTACGCCCCGATGTGCTGGGTGATGCCGCCGGCCTCGCCCGCGGCGACCTTGGTGCGACGGATGAAGTCGAGCAGCGAGGTCTTGCCGTGATCGACGTGGCCCATGATCGTGACCACCGGCGGACGCGGCTCTTCGACGCGAGTGTCGGTGCCCGGCTCCGTCGAGCTCTCGGCAAGCAGCGCTTCCGGGTCGTCGAGCTTGGCGGCGATGGCGGTGTGCCCGAGTTCCCCGACGAGGATCATCGCCGTCTCCTGGTCGAGCACCTGGTTGATGGTCACCATCTGGCCGAGCTTCATCAGCACCTTGATGACCTCGGACGCCTTCACCGACATCTTGTGGGCGAGGTCGGCGACGGTGATGGTCTCGGGCACGGACACCTCGCGCACCACCGGCTCGGACGGCATCGACGCGCCGGCGCCGTTGCCGTCATCGTGCCGGTCATGCTTGCGATGTCCCTTCGGACCGCGCCAGCCGCCCGCACCGCCCGAAGCGTCGCCGCGGGTCTTCAGTGCGCGCTTCTTCTGCTGCTCCTCGGACCAGCTCGAAGCGAGCTTGCCGGACTTGACTTCCTTGACGCCCGGCTTCTTCTCGTCCTTCTTGTCCTTGCTCTCGGTCTTCGCGGCAGGCTTGTGCAGCGTGCCGGCCGGGGCGACCGGCGCCACCGGCTGCGGCGCCTGCAGCACCTTCTTCGGCGCGGCCATCATGGTCTTGATCGCTGCGACTTCGTCCTCGACCGCCCTGCGGGCGCGCAGCTGCGCCTCCTGCGCCTGCCTGGCGGCAAGCTCGGCCTCCTTCTGCGCGCGCTCGGCGTTCTGCAGTTCCTCGGCGGCGGCCGCTTCGCGGGCCTTCGCCTCGGTGAGGTCGAGTTCCTCCTTCTGCTGCGCCTCGGCCACCTCCCGCTGCGCGCGCTCGGCCTTTTCGCGTGCCGCGGCCGTCTGGCGCGCGACCAGCTCGGCCTGGCGCCGCGCTTCCTCCTCCCGCTTGGCCAGTTCGGCCTCGTCGATCACGGGCGCGGCGGGAACGGGCACCACCGCTTCCTGAGGCTGCTCGGGCGCGCCGTCATCGCGCTTCACGAACACGCGCTTCTTGCGGACCTCGACCTGGATCGTGCGCGCCTTGCCGGACGCATCGGCCTGCTTGATCTCGGTCGTCTGCTTGCGCGTCAGCGTGATCTTCTTCTTCTCCGGCGCGCTGTCGCCCGCCCCGTGCGCCTTGCGCAGCGACTCGAGCAAGCGTGACTTGTCATCCTCGGTCAACGAGTCCGACTCGGCCATCTTGACGACCCCGGCCGCTTTCAACTGTTCGAGCAGCAACTGCGGCGGAAGCTTGAGCTCCGTCGCAAACTGGGCCACCGTCGTGCTTGCCATAGGGTTCCTTGTTTCCTGCTGTGCCATGGCGCCGTCACGGCGCCGATTCAACGTCTCACTTCATTGCGCGTTCACTGCGCCGACTCCGCAAACCAGTGGGCCCGGGCGGCCATGATCAGCGTCTTCGCGCGTTCGTCGTCGATGCCGGTCATCTCGGTCAGCTCGTCCACCGCCAGCTCGCCGAGGTCGTCGCGCGTGCGGATCGAGTTCTCCGCGAGCTTGCCGGCGAGGTCGGAGTCCATGCCGTCGAGGTCCAGCAGGTCCTTCTCGGCCTGCCCGATGTTCTCCTCGCGCTTGATCGCCTCTGTCAGCAGCGCATTGCGGGCACGCGTGCGCAGTTCCTCGACCGTCTCTTCGTCGAACGCCTCGATCTCGAGCAGCTCGTTGACCGGCACGTAGGCGATCTCCTCCAGCGTCGAGAAGCCTTCTCCGATCAGGATGTTGGCGACCTCCTCGTCGACGTCTAGCTTCTCGACGAAGCCGGAGCGGATCGTGGCCTGTTCGCCTTCCTGCTTCTGCGCCGATTCCTCCGCGGTCATGATGTTGATCTGCCAGCCGGTGAGTTCGGACGCCAGGCGCACGTTCTGCCCCATGCGTCCGATCGCGATCGCGAGGTTGTCCTCGTCGACCACGACGTCCATCGCGTGCTTGTCCTCGTCGACGACGATCGAGCTGACGTTCGCCGGCGCCAGCGCGCCGATCACGAACTGCGCCGGATCGTCGGACCACAGCACGATGTCGACGCGCTCTCCGGCAAGCTCGTTCGTCACCGCCTGCACGCGCGAACCGCGCATGCCGACGCAGGTGCCGATCGGATCGATGCGCCGGTCGTTGGTCCAGACGGCGATCTTGGCGCGCACGCCCGGGTCGCGTGCCGCGGACTTGATGACCAGCAGTCCCTGCTCGATCTCCGGCACCTCGAACTCGAACAGCTTCATCACGAATTCGGGCGACGTGCGCGACAGGATCACCTGCGGGCCGCGGGCCAGCCGGTCGATCTTCTGCACGAAGGCGCGGACGCGGTCGCCGATGCGCAGGTTCTCCTTCGGGATCATCTCGCTGCGGGGCAGGCGAGCCTCGACCTTGCCGATCTCGATGATCGCGTCGCCCTTGTCCATCCGCTTGATGGCGCCGCTGACGATCAGGTCGCCGCGCGCCAGGAAGTCGTTGAGCACCTGCTCGCGCTCGGCGTCGCGGATCTTCTGCAGGATGACCTGCTTGGTGTCCTGTGCGAAACGGCGGCCGGTGGTCAGGTCCTGCCGCGGCAGCAGTTCCTCGATGTGCTCGTCGACCTCGATGTCCGCGATCTGATCGCGCGCATCGGTCAGGATCACCTGGTGGCCGGGCTCCTGCAGCCCCGCCTCGTCGGGCACGACCTGCCATCGCCGATAGGCGTCGTACTCGCCGGTCTCCCGGTCCACCGAGACCCGGATGTCCACGTCTTCCTCGGCGAACAGCTTCTTGGTGGCCGTGGCGAGCGCCGACTCGAGGGCGCCGAACACGACATCCTTCGGCACGTTCTTCTCGCGCGCGAGCGCGTCGACCAACAGCAGAATTTCACGGCTCATTGCTTCTTGCTCCCTGTATTCGCCCCGCGCGGCTTCTCACCTTCGGCGCCAGCCTTGCCCGTGCCCCGGAAGTGGAGTTCCGGCACCAGCTTCGCCTTGACAACGTTTGCCAGGGCGAATTCGACGACGACCGTTGCCACCCGCTCGACCTTCCTGCCTGCCTTGACTGCCTTGTTCGCCTTGCCGGCGCCCTTGCCTGGCCGCGCCGGCGCCGGTTCGTCCGGCGTCAATTCGACCCTCGCCCGCTCTGCCCCCGGTGCACCGGACAGCTCCAGCAGTCGGCCACGCAGGCGCTTGCGCCCAGCGCTTGCGCCCTCGGCCGGGATCGCCTCGGCCAGTTGCACCTGCACTTCGGAACCAACGAAGCGCTCGAAGTCCCGCGCCCGCTTCAGCGGCCGGTCGAGCCCAGGTGAGGACACCTCGAGCCGGTCGTAGTCCACATCCTCGACCGCGAAGAGGTGGCTCAACTGACGGCTGACCTTCTCGCAGTCTTCCAGCCGCACGCCTTGCGGCGAGTCCAGCGTCACGCGCAACAGTCCTGCGGCCAGGCGCTCGACATCGACGAGCTCATAGCCCAGCCCCTCGACCGTGCGCTCGATCGTTCCATACAAGTCCGCCGCTATACCTGCCATCGCCACTCCAATGGGCGAGGGCTGCTCGCGCAAGCCGGAAATAAAAAATGGGCCCGAGAGCCCATCCGTTGAATTTCAACAGGCTTGCGGGTCGGCGCTCTACCACTCGCGCCGGACCACGCACCCGGTGCCCGCTTGCCGACAATGACAAAAAGGCCCGCCCGGTAATCCGCCATTATAGGGGCGGACCCGGTCTCCAACAAGCGAGCTGGTCGGAGGGGCCTAGAAGCCGCGGTTGGGCTTGCCCCGCTTGAAACGTGCCGGACGGCCGTTGTTCGGAAGGCCATGACCGGCGGCGATGTAGTTGACGCTGCTGGTCAGCGGGTCGGGCTGCTTGGAGGGCCGGTTGCCCTGAGGCTTGCCCCGGCCACGCTGGCCCATGCCCTGTCCCTGGCCCTGCGCCTGACTGAACGCCTGGCCAGAGCCCGAGCTCATCGGCCCGGTGCCCGGCGCATAGCCGCTTCCCATCGGTCCCCGCGGCTGGCCTTGGCCCTGACCTTGGCCAGGACCGCGCCCCCGTCCCTGCCCTTGTCCCTGGCCCTGGCCGTGCGGCCGGCCTTGCCCACCCTTGCCCGGGCCCTTGCCGCGTCCACCCTTGCCCTGGTTCGGCGGGCCATTGCCGCGCTGGCGGACTTCGTCGATGCCGATGCCCAGGTCATGCACCCACGCCTGCACCCACTCGGGTGCCAGCTCGTAGTACCGGCCGCGCGCCACGCTGCGGGGCAGCTGGATGGCGCCGAAGCGGATGCGGATCAGGCGGCTGACGGTGATGCCGACGGCTTCGAAGATGCGCCGGACTTCGCGGTTGCGTCCCTCGCTGATGACGACGCGCACCCAATGGTTCGCGCCCTCGCCACCGGCATCCTCTATCTTCGAGAACTTCGCCGGGCCGTCTTCCAGCTGGATGCCTTCCAGCAGTCGCTGGCGCTGTTCCTCGGTGAACTCACCGAGGATGCGAACGGCGTACTCGCGCTCGACTTCGTAGCGCGGATGCATCAAGCGGTTGGCGAGCTCGCCGGAGGTCGTGAAGAGCAGCAGACCCTCGGTGTTGATGTCGAGGCGACCCACCGCGACCCAGCGGGCCCCGGACACCTTCGGCAGCTTCTCGAACACCGTCTGGCGCCGTTCCGGGTCGTCCTGCGTGACGATTTCGCCGGCGGGCTTGTGATACAGCAGCACGCGCGGCGGACGGCCGGGCGGCTTGCGCGGCAGCGGCCTGCCATTGACGCGGACCTGGTCGGTCGCGAGGACGCGTTGTCCGATGTGCGCCGGTTCGCCATTGACCGAGACGCGGCCGGCAATGATCAGTTCTTCCATGTCGCGGCGGGAGCCGATGCCGGCGTCGGCGAGCACCTTGTGCAGCTTCTCGGACTGCGCCATTTCGGCCTGCTTGGCGGCCTTGCGGCCGCGCTCGAGCAGGTCGCGGGACAGCGCCGCTTCGGCCATCGAAGCCGGGTCGATGTCCTCTCCGTCCGCCGACACCTGGAGGGCCGGGGCAGAGGCGCTGGCGCCCTGCCCCACTTCGCCCGTTTCGCTGGCACTGCGCTCGCCGCCTCCGCGCCCGCCGCGGCCGCGGCGCCGGCGACCATGCGGGCCACGGCCACGCGGCTTGTCCTCGCCGTCGCGGGGTTCACCGCCGTCGGCGGATTCGTTGCCGGCGTCACTGTTCGCGTCGGCCTCCTGAGGGGCTGGCGCATCGCCTTCGGCTGCCCGTGGCAGCGGGCGTGCAGGCTCGGGCAGTTCTTCTTCGGGGACGATGGAATCGATGGTCACGGCGAGGGTTGGGCAGGGGTGGGGGCGGAGGAGGGAGGCGTGGATGCAGCCGGGTCAGCAGAGGGCTCGGTGCCCGCTGCATCGTTGGTCGCGCCGGCTGTCTCGACGACAGCGGATGCGGATTCGGTCGCTTCGGCTTCAGGTGCCGTTGCGTGCGCAGTTTCGGGAGCGCCTTCGCCTGCCGCGCGCGCGGCCTGCGCAAACTGAAGCTCGAACTCGGCAGGCACCTGCCCGCCCGACTCCAGCGCCGGCAACTCTTCGAGCGAACGCAGGCCGAGGTCGTCGAGGAATTCCTTCGTCGTCGCGAACAGCGCAGGACGGCCGGGCGCTTCGCGGTGGCCGATCACTTCCACCCAGCCGCGGTCCTCGAGCGTCTTGATCACGTTGGTCGAGACCGTGACGCCACGGATCTCCTCGATGTCGCCGCGCGTCACCGGCTGGCGATACGCGATGATCGCGAGCGTCTCGAGCACCGCGCGGGAGTACTTCGGCGGACGCTCCGGGTTGAGGCGCTCGAGGTATGGACGCATCAACGGCGCACTTTGGAAGCGCCAACCGGTGGCGATCGCCGCCAGTTCGACGCCGCGGCCATTCCAGTCGGTGCGCAACTCGTCGAGCAGCACCCGCACCGTGTCGGCGTTGAGCTCGTCGTTGAAGAGCCGGCGCAGCTCGGTCACCGACAATGGCTGCTCGGATGTCAGCAGGGCCGCCTCGAGGACGACCTTGGCCTCTTGTGTATTCATCGTCTCCATCGAGGAGTGATCCGGTGGCGTTCGAAACGCCGACATGGCGGAATGCCGCGCCAATGGCGCAGTGGACCTGCTGGGTCGGCCGTGATGTAACGCTCGTCCGGGAAACTGAGCTACGGAATCCGAGATCCGCGGAGGGCGGCGGCTTCCGGCGATGCATGACGGCGGTGGCGACGATTCAACAACACACGCCGACGTCTTCTAATGGCCGGGCAGTCTATCACAGCGATTCCCTCGTACAAGACGAAAAGCCGCGCATCGCCGATGCAGGAACCGTCGGTCCGCCTCCGGCGAACTCATCTCGGCGCGGCACTTCCTGCGGAACGCGGCCCGTTGCGCCGGTGTCCCGGCCTGCTGGCCGCGCAGGGACCAGGAACAAGGATCGCGCGCCCCTATTGCATTTCCATCCAGTACTGTATACATTGACAGTAACGACGCTCCCGGAGAAAGGCTCGACATGGCATCCCCGTCCATCACCCCGCACGCCCTGCTCACGCCGCGCCAGTCGGAGATCCTGGAGTTCATCCGCAACGCGCTCACCGAAAGCGGCGCGCCGCCCACGCGCGACGAGATCGCGCGCGCCTTCGGCTTCCGCTCGCTGAACGCCGCCGAGCAGCACCTGCAGGCGCTGCAGAAGAAGGGGCTGATCGAACTCGTCGCCGGCACCTCGCGCGGCATCCGCCTGAAGGACAGCGTGCGCGAACTCATGGCCGCCGCGCAGCAACTGACGCTGCCACTGATCGGCAAGGTGGCGGCCGGCAGTCCGCTGCTCGCACAGGAAAACGTGCTCGCCACGCCGTCAGTCGATCCCGGCATGTTCAGGCCGCGCGCCGACTACCTGCTCGAGGTGCGCGGCCTCAGCATGCGCGACGCCGGCATCCTCGAAGGCGACTGGCTCGCCGTGCACAAGCAGGCGCAGGCGCAGTCGGGGCAGATCGTCGTGGCGCGGCTCGGCGACGACGTCACCGTGAAGCGCCTGAAGATGAAGGGTGCGCGCGCCGAACTTATCGCCGAGAACCCGGACTTCGCTCCGATCATCGTCGACCTGAAGCGCGATCCGTTCGCCATCGAGGGCATTGCCGTCGGAGTGATCCGTCCTTCGATCTGACGTCCTGAGCTAGCAACAACCCAACTTTTCGTTCGAGGAGGACGCACATGCGTGCGGCCACGGCCCTGCTTTCACTTTTTTCCTCCGGCGGCGCTCCGATCTGGCGCGCCGACGAGCGCCCGGCCGATGAAATCGCCGGTCCGGTGCTGGCGAGCGGCTTCGCCGAACTCGACCGCGAACTGCCCGGCGGCGGCTGGCCGCAGGGGCAACTGACCGAACTGCTGCTCGCCGACGCCGGCATCGGCGAACTGTCGCTGCTCGCCCCCGCGCTCGCGCAACTCGCCCAGGTGAAGCGTTCGACCGTATGGGTGCTGCCGCCCGACGGCACACGCGGCATCGAGGCCCAGGCGCTGCCGTACGCGCCGGCGCTCGCCGCCACGGGCGTCGACCTGGCGCGGACCATCTTCGTGCAGCCCGCGACACCGCGTGAAGGCCTGTGGGCCATCGAGCAGGCGCTGCGCGCGCAGCACCTCGGCGCCGTGATCGGCTGGCTACCCCCCGCCGGCACGGCGGACAGCGACTTCAAGGCGCTGCGCCGCCTGCACCTGCTTGCACAGCGGCACTCCGCGCTCGCGTTCGTGCTGCGCTCCACGCGCCATGCGTCGGCGCCCTCGCCCGCCGCGCTGCGCCTGCAACTGGCGAGCGACGGCCGCGCGCTCGAAACCACCGTGCTGAAGCGCCGCGGACGCCCGCTGCTGGAGCCAGTCATGCTGGTGCTGCATCCCGTGCACTGGGCCACCGCGCAGGTGACGACGGAGCCCGTCGCGCCGAACGTGCAGCCGGCTTCAAAGACAGCGCTGCTCGCCGCCCGTTCGCTGCAGGCGCTGCTGGATCACTGATGGCAATCAGCCGCCAGCGGGTCGGCTCACTTGTCCGTCGACGGCGGGGGGACGAAGACCATGCCGAGCGCACCCACGGAAGCAATGCGTTCGTTGACGGTGGTGTACGAGGCCACGCCCAGCGAGTGGTAGGTGGACGCGAACGCCGTGAGCGCACCCATGCCCAGGGCGCCTGCCATCGGGCTGCGCTCGGCGATCGCTTCCTTGATGCGCGCGCGATGCTGTTCCGGCGACGGGTTGAGCAGGAAGGCCGCTGCGGTCACGGCCGCGGCGACTACTGCGGAAACGATGGGGGCCTTGGGCATCGCGTCGATCCGTGGATGGCCGAAGGATAGTCGAGCCGCCGGACCCCTGCGCCTGCCATCGAAGCGCACCCGCTGAAGCGGCATCGATCCTTCGCAGTTCCCCTCGTGGCTCCCGATGCTGTGGCTGGCCATCCTCCTTCCTTCGCTGCCGCTGCAACTGGCCGAGCGCGCGCTCGCGCCCGGGCTGCCAGTAGCGATCGTCGAAGGCCCGCACCAGCGCCCGCTGGTTGTTCACTGCAACGACACCGCGCGCGGCCAGGGAGCGACGCCGGGAATGAAGCTCGCGGCGGCGCAGGCGCTGGTGCGCGACCTGATCGCCGTCGAACGTCACCCCGGACGCGAGCGCGATGCGCTCGACGAGCTCGCCGCGTGGGCTTACCAGTTCTCGGGCGAGATCGTCGTGCAGCCCGACGGCGTACTGATTGAAACCGGCGCCAGCGAGCGCCTGTTCGGCGGGCGTTCGCGGCTCGGCCGCGCGGTGCGCGATGGATTGGACACACTCGGCTATCGCGCAACGTTCGGCTATGCGGTGACGCCGCGCGCCGCGCGCGTCGTCGCGCTGGCACGCGCACGGCGGCTGCCCTGCCCGCACCTGTTCGAAGCGTCGCGGCTCGAAGGCGCCTTCGCCCCGCTGCCCTTCACGCTGCTCGGATGGGACGACGCAACGCTGGACACGCTGCACGCGCTCGGCCTCGCCACGATCGGCGACCTGCTCGCATTGCCGCGAGCCTCGTTCGCACGGCGCTTCGGCCGCGAGCGACTCGACGATCTCGACCGCCTGCTCGCGCGGCGCGCCGACCCGCAGCCGCTCCACACGCCGCCGGAGCACTTCGCCGCAACGATCGAACTGCCGGCCGACGTGGTCGACATCGCGCAGCTGATGTTCCCGGCGCAGCGGCTGCTCGCATCGCTCGAGGGCTTCCTGCGCGGGCGCGGATCCGGCGCGACCGAACTGCGCTTCATCGTCACCCACGACCCGCGCCGAGCCAGGCCGCAGGCGCCGACCGACATCCGGCTGACGCTCGCTGCGCCCGAGCGCGATGCGAAACGCCTCGCCGCGCTGCTCGGCGAACGGCTCGCCCGCGTGGCGCTGCCGGAACCCGCGGTGGCGCTCGCGCTCGACGTCGATCGCCTGCAGCCCTTCGCCGCGCTCAACGGCAGCCTGCTGCCGCAGCCCGCCGAGCCTGGCGTCGACTGGCTGAAGCTCGCCGAGACGCTGCACGCGCGGCTCGGGTCCGAGCGGGTATTCCAGCTGCAGGCGGTCGACGATCACCGGCCCGAACGGGCGTGGCGCGCGGTGCCATTGTCGATCGACAGCCGGGGCGACCGCTCGGTCCCGCTGCCGCCGTCGCCGCGCCCGCTACTCCTGCTGCCTTCTCCGCAACCGTTGCCGACGCGCGACGACCGGCCGCTCTTCCGCGATCCGCTGACCCTGGTCACCGGACCGGAGCGCATCGAGTGCGGCTGGTGGGACTGCGGTGGCCCGGCCGCGCAGGCGGTGCACCGCGACTACTTCGTCGCACGCAACGGCCGCGGGCAGCTGCTGTGGGTCTTCCGCGAACTCGCCGCGCCGCGCGGCTGGTTCCTGCACGGGCTGTTCGCCTAGGGCCATGCAGATCCCGTACACCGAGCTGCACTGCCTCAGCAACTTCTCGTTCCTGCGCGGCGCGTCGCATCCCGGGGAACTGGTCGCGCGCGCGCTCGCGCTCGATTACGGCGGGCTCGCCATCACCGACGAGTGCTCGTTCGCCGGCTCGGCGCGCGCGCACCTCGAACTGAAGGAGCTGCGCGAGAGCGACGCACCCGCGCGCGCTTTCCGCCTGGTCCACGGCACCGAGATCCAGCTGGTCGAGGGCGAAGGCCGCGCCGCGGCGCCCGGCGCCAAGCTCGTGCTGCTCGCAGCCACGCGCGCGGGCTACGGCAACCTGAGCCAGCTCGTCACGCTGGCGCGCCGGCAGGCCGCCAAGGGCAGCTACCGCTTGTCGCGCGCGGATCTCGAGGCGCACGCCGACTGGCTTCAGGATGCGCTCGCGCTGCTGGTGCCGCTGCGCACATGGCGCGAGCCGCTCGACGAAGCGCGCGTGCGGCGCGAGGCTCGCTGGCTGGCGGGGCTCGC
>JBFZCF010000061.1:0-10753 GCA_041308065.1 Burkholderiales bacterium | reverse complement strand
CGACTACGGCGGCGCGTCGCGACGGCGCCGCTATGCGGGCCTCGCGCTGATCGTCACCGCGCTTGCGGTGGTGCCGTTCGCGGCGCTCGCGGCCGGTCGACCGTGGCGTCAACTCGAAGTCGCCGGGCTCTCGCCCGACCCGACGGCGATCCTCACACTCGGGCTGTTGCTCGTCGCACGGCGCGCGCACTGGACCCTGTCTGCGGTGCCGGTCCTGTGGTGCCTGGCGTCGGGACTGACCTTGTGGACGATGAAGGCCCCCGACGCGTTCATTCCGATGCTCGCCGCGCTCGTGGCCGCCGCCGCCGTGGCCAGCCTGCACCTGCGCGGTCGGTGACAGCCTGATCGTCGGGCGCCGCGCCGCGCATACGCGCTGCGCCAGTCTTACGAACTACTACGGATCAGCGTCGAGCGGATGCGGCGCGGGGAATCCGGATCGGCGATCCACCCGTCCGGAGCGCCGACTCGTCGCAGGCCGATGACATCGACGGCCGATCCGCCTATCGTCGCCGTTCCGTTCCAGACGCGCGGAGGCGACATGGCAACCAGCCCACGGTCGGCAACAGTTCGACGCGGCACCGCAGTCAAGGCAGCCCGCCGGTCTCCGGCCGCGAAGACCACGCGCCGGATCGCGGTGCTGGTGGCCACGCGCAAGGGCGCGTGGATCTTCCGCTCGGATCCGTCGCGCCGAAGCTGGCGTGCCGACGGCCCGCACTTCCTCGGCCACGTCATTCACCACCTGGTCCTCGATCCACGCGACGGCCGCACGCTGCTCGCCGCCGCGAAGACCGGGCACCTGGGCCCGACCATCTTCCGTTCCACCGACCTCGGCAAGACGTGGAAGGAAGCGAAGCAGCCGCCCGCATTCACGAAGAAGCCCGACGGCAGCGGCCGCAGCGTCGATCACACATTCTGGCTGACGCCGGGGCACGCGAGCGAACCCGGCGCCTGGTACGCCGGCACGTCGCCGCAAGGCCTGTTCCGCTCGGACGACGGCGGCGTCACCTGGTCGTCCGCGTCTCCGATCAACGACGATCCGCAGTACATCGAGTGGATGGGCACCGCGCAGGATGGAACGCCGGACGGGCCGAAACTGCACTCCATCATCGTCGACCCGCGCGATCCGAAGCACCTGTACTTTGCAATGTCGAGTGGCGGCGTGCACGAGTCGACCGACGGCGGGCAGACGTTCCGCCTGCTGATCGACGGGCTCGAGGTCGTCGAGGGTTTCTCGCGCGACGTGCCGACCTTCCACGACCCGCACTGCGTGCGCCTCTGCCCGGGCAACCCGGACCGGCTCTACCAGCAGAACCACTGCGGCATCTACCGCATCGACCGGCCGTCGAGCACATGGGCGCGGATCGGCAAGGCGATGCCGAAGAAGGTCGGCGACGTCGGTTTCACGATGGTCGTGCATCCGCGCGACGACGACGTGGCATGGGTGCTGCCCATGGACGGCACCTCCGTGTGGCCGCGCACCAGCGTGGCCGGGGCGCCAGCGGTCTACACCACGCGCAACGGCGGCAGGACGTGGCAGCGACAGGCCGAGGGCCTGCCGCCCCAGCAGGCATGGTGGACCGTGAAGCGGCAGGCCATGTCGCGCGACGCGCGCGATCCGGTCGGCCTCTACTTCGGCACCACCAGCGGCGAGCTGTGGATGAGCCGCGACGAGGGCGGGCGCTGGAACTGCATCGCGCGCCACCTGCCGGAGATCTACGCGGTGGAGGCCGCGGAACTCGCCTGAACGCGTCCCGCGAATGAAGGTCCTGATCCCGAGCCCGCTGCGGTCCTACACCGGTCGCGCATGGGTGGAGGCGGAGGGCGCCACGCTGGGCGAGTTGCTGGCGGACCTGGATCGCCGGTACCCGGGCATCCGCTTCCGCATGATCGACGAGCAGGACCGCATGCGGCGTCACGTCCGCTTCTTCGTCAACGGCGACGCGACGTTCGATCTCGGCCTGGCGGTCAGGCCCACCGACGAGGTCTGCATCGTCCAGGCCCTCAGCGGTGGCTGACGGCGAGACCTGACTCCGCACCGCCGCACCGGCGGTGCGGTGCCTTCGTCACTTCGCCGCGGCGACCGACGCGCTCGGCGGCAGCGGTTCCGGCACGCGGTTCCTGATGGCCGGAATCGTCTGCAGGTAGCTGAAGATCGCCTCGAGGTCCGCATCCGTGAAGTTCCGGTACACGGGGATCGGCATCGGCGGCAAGACGAGGCGCCCGCGCCCCATGTGACGGCCCGTGCGGATCGTCTCGGTGAAGTTGCGCTGCGTCCACTTCCCCAGGCCCGTCTCCGGATCCGGGGTCAGGTTCGCGGTGAAGCTGACGCCCCAGGGTCCGGACCACGCGGTGTTCGTCGCGGCTGCGGCCATGATCCATGGCCCCTCGAGCTTCGGCGCGGGAGGCAGCGTCGTGCCCTCGGGGTGGCCGGACAGCGCGCGCGTCATGTCGGGCTCCGGACCCTTCACACCCATCTTCCACGGCGTGTGGCAGTCATGGCAGGCAGAGGTCGAGACCAGGTACTGGCCGCGCTTGACCTTGTCTGCGGTGTCGGCCGCGCCCTGCGCGCGGGCGGGATGGACCACGGCGATCGTCGCGACGGTGGCGATGCCGAGGATGGCGTATTCGAGCGGGATGCGTTTCATCGTGAAGTCTCCTGGAAAGTCGATAGGGCGGGTTGCAGGTCGTTGGCGATCCAGCGTTCGATCAGCGCAACGCCCGCGGTGTCCACCACCTGCACGCCGAGCGGGGGCATGCGGGCGAGCGGGTTGTCGGTCTTCATGCGCAGCGTCAGCACGCTGCCGCCGTGATCCGCGGCAATGCGCTGCGTCGCCTCGCTGCCGTGCGGACGGAAGCGGCTCGAGTGCCCGAGCAGCGACGCCAGCGTGCGCTCCGCGCTGTGCGCGCCTCGCTCGGCCTGCTGCGCGAGCACGAGCTCGAGCCCGTTCAGCGCGCCGCCCGCGTTGTGGCAGTGACCGCAGTTGCCGTGCAGGTAACCCAGCGCGGCGCGCGCGGTCGGCGTGGGTGCCTCAATGCGCGGTGGATGCGACAGCAGTTCGACCGGCAGGCCACGCAGGACGCCGCTTGCAGCGAGCGTTCTCAGGTCCGGCAGGCCGGCGCGCTTAGCATCGGCGTGCGGCGCGAGCGGATCGCGGTCCGGCGAAAGTTGCAGTGCGGTGAATCCAAGCACCGGAACCGCAGATCCCTCGTGACATGCGACGCAATCGCCACGGCCCGGCACCGAGTAACGGCCGTTTGGCGCCTCGCTCACCGGGACGACCGCGCCGTCTTCGGGCGCCAGCACCGCGTCCTGACCGTCCGCACTCCACACGTAGGCCGCGAAGCGCCACGAACCGTCGGCGACGCGCTCGATCAGCCGCGTCTCGATCGCCCTGGCGTAACCGAACTCCTTCCAGAGCTTCGTGCCGACCGGAAACTCCCACGCGTCGGCGCGACTCGCGTCGATCGACGCGCCGGGTGGCAACTGGATCCAGCGGCGTTTGCGCGTGCCGTCGGACCAAAGCGGGTACTGCGGAGAGAACGCCACGGCCGTGGGCTCCACGCGCGTGGAGCCGGGAACGAAGAGCCCGGTGGCGCTGAGCTGCCGCGGCAGGGGCTCGATGCTCGAGCCGGGCGCGGCCGCGGCGAGCGTCGCGGCGGCGCCCAGCGTGATCGCAAGGATGGCAGCGGGTGTCATGACCGCTACCGTAGTGAGTCGCGGCGAAGCGCGTTCGTAAGACTTCGCTCGCGGATTGCTAAGAATTTGTTAAGCGACGAACTGGACGAAGCCGCGCGGCGGCGCGCTACGTAGCTTCGCTTATCCGAGCCTTTCCGCTTCCGGGTGCCCCTGGAACCCGGCCAGGACCAACTCGGCGCGCTCGCACTCGATCCCCGCATTCAACGCCCGGTCTTGCTCCACATGCCGCCGATCATGGCGGGCGCGCGTGGATGAACGAAAATTGAATGATGAGAGCAACTCGTTTGCTCGCCGCAGCGATCCTGGCGCTGATGGGACACGCGGTCCTCGCGGTCGAGCCCCTCATCTGGTCCCGCGACGGCCGGCCAAGCGCCGAGGCGCAGCAGGCGCTGGTGCTGCTGGGCGATGCAGCGACCCATGGTCTTGATCCCGCGGACTACGACGCCGAGCGGCTCGCGCAAGCCGCTGGCAATCTCGCGCGGCAAGGCCCTGTCGACTCCGCCGCACTGGCCACGTTCGAAAACCGTCTCACGGCGGCCATGACACGCTACGTCGGCGACCTTCACCATGGCCGCGTGGCCGCCCACGAACTGCCGCAGGGGTATTCGTTGAGGCGGAGCGCCTTCGACCCCGAAGCGGCACTGCGTCGCGCACTGGAGGGCGGACGGCTTGCCGACCTCGCCCGTGAATCCGCGCCGCGCTTCGCGCAGTACGAGCGGCTCCGCGAAGCTCTCGCGCAGTACCGCGCGCTCGCCGGTCACCCGGCCTGGAGCTCGCCGTTGCCGCCGCTGCCGCCCGGCGCCCGTGGCAGCCCGCCGAAGCTGGAACCGGGACAACCGTACGCGGGCGCTTCACTGCTGCGCGACCGCCTGGTCGCGCTTGGCGACCTGCCCGCTTCGACGGCGACGTCCGCGATCTACGACGAGACGCTCGCCGACGGCGTGCGCGCGTTCCAGCAGCGCCACGGCGTGACGACCGACGGCGTCATCGGCAAGGCGACGCTCGCACAGTTGCAGGTGACGCCCGCGGCGCGCGCGCGGCAACTCGAGCTGATGCTCGAGCGCCTGCGCTGGACGCCGCTGCTGCAGGGTCCGCGCATGGTCGTGATCAACGTCCCCGAGTTCGTGCTGCGCGCGTACGAGGTCCAGGGCGATCGCATCGTCGTGGGCCCGACGATGAAGATCATCGTCGGCAAGGCGCTGAATACGCGCACGCCGCTGTTCGTCGAGCAGATGCGCTTCATCGAGTTCCAGCCGTACTGGAACGTGCCGCCGTCGATCGCGCGCGGGGAAGTCGTGCCGCGCCTGCGCCGTGACCCGGGCTACTGGGACCGCGAAGGCTTCGAGTTCGTCGTCGGCAGCCGCGTCGAAACCGGCCTGTCCACGGTGATGCTGGACGAAGTGCTCGCGGGCCGCGCGCGCATCCGGCAGCGGCCCGGCCTGAAGAACGCGCTCGGGGACATCAAGTTCGTGTTCCCGAACAACGACAACATCTACCTGCACCATACGCCGGCCGTGCGGCTGTTCGAGCGCGACCGGCGCGACTTCAGCCACGGCTGCATTCGCGTCGAAGAGCCGGTTGCCCTCGCGGCGTTCGTCATGCGGGGCATGCCCGGGTGGACCGAGGAGCGCATCCGCCAGGCGATGAGTGACGAAAATCCGATGACGGTGCGGCTGGCGGAACCCCTGCCCGTCCTCATTGCCTATGGAACTGCTATGGTGAAAGAAGGCCGCGTTTATTTCCATGACGACATCTACGGCCACGATCGCCGCCTCGACGCCGCGCTGCGCCGACCGCGTCCGGCCCTGTGACGACGGACCATGACCGACAAGAACCACTGCTTTCGCCGCCGTTTCTTCCTGAAGCACTCCGCCGGGGTCGCCGCCGCCAGCATGCTTCCCGTCGCGCGCACCGCGAGTGCGAGCATCCCGCCACCGAGTGCCCGCGACCTTTCGATGGTCCACACGCACACGCGCGAGCGGGTTGCGCTCGTGTATGCCGTCGAGCAGAGCTACGTGCCGGATGCGCTATCGACGCTGAACCGCTTCCTGCGCGACCACTACAGCGGCGACATCGGCCGGATCGATCCGCGCCTGTTCGACCTGCTGCACCAGGTGCGCATCCTCGTCGGCGGCACGCAACCGTTCGAGGTGATCTCGGGCTACCGCAATCCGGCGACCAACGAAACGCTGCGCACGACGCGCGCCGGCGGCGTTGCGCGCCACAGCCTGCACATGGAAGGCCGCGCGATCGACGTGCGCCTGCCCGGCGTGCCGCTCGCTGACGTGCGCGATGCGGCGGTGTCGCTCAAGGCCGGCGGCGTCGGCTACTACGCCGGCCAGTTCGTGCACATCGACACGGGGCGCGTGCGCCGCTGGTGATGCGCAGGCCGCGGGGCCCGGCACGGTGGGACCATGGCCGATAGAACGTTCAGCCGCGCGACCCGCCAGTTCGTGGCCGAACTGGACGAGGCCGCCCAGTGGCACATGGCGTGGACCCGCATGGTCTTGCGCTGCGCGGTGCTGCGCGCGCACCCGGGCGACGACGTGCTGTCGAGCGACGCGCACCACTGCTGCCGTTTCGACCGGTGGCTGGAGCGCCACCGCGAGCGCCTCGCGCGCATCGATGCCGCCACGCTGCGGCGCCTCGACCGCAATCACCGGCAGATGCACGAGGCCGCGCGCCGCATCTGCGGTCGCATCCTGGACGGAAGTCCCGGCGAGCCCGCCGACCTCGACGACTTCGAGCACGCCCAGGCGGGTGTCGTCGCCGCGCTGTCGCTGCTGAAGAACGCCTACCTCGCGCACAGCGCGCGGCTCGACGCGCTGACCGGATTGCCGCTGCGTCACGGCATGGAAGAAGACTTCGAGCGCTGCCACGCGCAGGCGCGGCGTCACGGCGAGTTGCTGGTGGTCATGATGCTGGACCTGGACCACTTCAAGCGTGTCAACGACCTGCACGGGCACGCCGTTGGCGACCTCGCCCTGAGGCATGCCGCTGCACTGCTGAAGCACCACTGCCGCGCGGGCGAGCCGGTGATCCGCTTCGGCGGCGAGGAATTCGTTGCATTGCTGCAGGCGGCGGATCGCGCCGCTGCGCAGCGCGCCGTGCAGCGCATCCTGCAAGCCCTGCGCGACAATCCGTTGAGCCTGCCGGACGGATCGAGTCTCGGACTGCGCGCCAGCGCCGGCCTGGCCGAGGTCGACGACGGCGAGTCGATGACGGATGCGATCGCCCGTGCCGATCGCGCGCTCTACGCCGCCAAGTCGGCCGGGCGCGACACCTGGCGCTGGGCCGAGCGACGCACGAGCCCGACAGCGGCCGACGCATGACCAGCGCGCGCGCGGCGGCGCAGCCGCCACCTGGAGTCGGACGCCGCGGCGGGCCGATATCCGGGCGCTAGTGCATCAGCACGTAGGTCCCTGGCGCGTTCCCCATCGGCGCGTAGTCACCGTGCGGCCCCGGCGGCACCACGCGCTCGCCCGACCGTTCGGCCAGCCAGCGCTCCCACGTCGGCCACCACGAGCCGTCCTGCGGTTCGTGCCGCGCGAACCACTGGTCGGCATCGACATAGCGCTCCGTCGGGCCCTTGGTCGCGAAGCGAAAGTGCTTCGGCGGACCGCCGGCCCCCGGCGGGTTGACGATGCCGACGTTGTGCCCGCCGCTGGTGAGGCAGAACGTGACGTCGGTGTCCACGTACAGATGCAGCATGTACACGGACTTCCACGGCGCCACGTGGTCGCGCTCGGTGCCGACCAGGAAGACCGGCGCGCGGATGTCGCTCAGCGCCAGCGCGCGGCCGTCGTAGCGGTAGCGGCCGGACGCCAAATCGTTGTTCAGGTACAGCTTGCGCAGGTACTCGGTGTGCATCCGGTGCGGCAGGCGCGTGGTGTCGGCGTTCCAGGCGGTGAGGTCCGTGTGCTTCGGGGGCTCGGCCATCAGGTACTGGCGCAGCAGCTTCGACCACAGCAGGTCGTTCGAGTTGAGCAGCGTGAATGCGCCTGCCATCTGCCGGCCGTCGAGGTAGCCCTGTTCCCACGTCATGTCTTCCAGATAGACCAGCTGGCTGTCGTCGATGAAGATCGACAGTTCACCCGCCTCGGTGAAGTCGACCTCGGCAGCCAGCAGCGTCAGCGACCCGATGCGCTCGTCGCCCGCGCCGGCCATCGACGCCGCGAGCATCGCGAGGAAGGTGCCGCCGAGGCAGTAACCGACCGCGTGCACTTTCTGCCCGCCGCAGATCGTCGAGACCGCGTCGATCGCCGCGCGGATGCCGAGCCGGAGGTAGTGATCGACGCCGAGTTCGCGGTCGCGCGCGTCCGGGTTGCGCCACGACAGCATGAACACCGTGTGCCCCTGCTCGACCAGGTGCCGCACCATCGAGTTGCCCGGCGACAGGTCGAGGATGTAGTACTTCAGGATCGGCGACGGAACGATCAGCACCGGCTGCGCGTAGACACTCTTCGTCGCGGGCGCGTACTGGATCAGCTCGATCAGGTCGTTGCGCAGCACCACCTTGCCCGGCGTCACCGCGACCTCGTGCCCCGGCCGGAAGCTCGCGCCATCGGGCGCCGGCTTGCCGGCGAAGCCCGCCAGCGCGTCGCGCCACCAGTCGTGCGCGCCCTGCACCAGGTTCATGCCGCCCGTTTCCATCGTGCGCGCGATGACTTCGGGATTGGTTGGCAGGAAGTTGGTCGGGCTCAGCACGTCGAGCATCTGCCGCGCGGTGAACGTGACCATCCGCTCGTGATGGCGGCTGACGCCCGCGACCTGGTTGGTCGCGTTCCAGACCCACTGCTGCATCAGCAGGAAGCTCTGCTGGAACAGGTTGAACGGTGGCTGCTGCCACGCCGGATCGACGAAGCGCCGGTCCTGCGGCAACGGATCGATGCACGGCTCGGTCTCGCCGCGCATCGCCTCGAGCGCGTAGAGCGCGTACTTCGCCGCCTTGCGCTGCGCCTTGCTCGCAAGCTCCATCTGCTTGCCGGGCGCGGACGCGAGGTGCCAGTACCAGTCGGCCCAGGCGCTGACCAGCGACGGCCACGCAATGCCGCGACTCGCGCGCGAGACGGCCGCACGGATCGAGCGGTCGTAGTTCGCGAGCGGCACCGGTTCCGCGAGGAACTTCTCGGCGGGCGGCTCGATGGCCACGCGACGTGGAGCGCGGGGCGCGGGAACTTGAGCGGATTGGTCGGCCTTGCGCGGGGACTCGACGAGGGTGAGGGGGAGGGCGGACATGGGGCACTCCGGACGACGGCAGTCGCCGCCCGGCCGTCCGTCTGGACGACACCGGGCGAAACGCTTTCAGGATGGGTCGCGAATCGCGTCTTGCGTTGATCGCTCTCAACGCCGGGCGCCGCGCCGGCGGGTTTCAGCGCCCCGGCGTGCGCGCCTCGCCCGAAGGCGGGAGCGGCAGCGGCAGCGGGATCGAGAGTGCCGGCAGCGGCAGTTCCAGGTCCGTGAACTTGAGGTGTCCCACGTAGAGCAGCGGCTGATCGACCGGCAGCGACGAGACGTCGCCCGCCCGCATGTGCATGATGTCCTCGGGCGAAACCCAATGCGGGCGGGCGCGCGTGATCGGCAGGCCCACCACGCGATACGACTCCAGCACGAACTGCGAGCAGAAGAAGCGGTCGTCGCCACCATGGATCAACTGGAGGGTCGCAAGCGTGGACAGGCACGCCTCGCGCAGCAAGGTCGGCACGCCCGGCAGTTCGCACACCCGCCGCTGCAGCGCAAACGGCGCGTGCATCACCACGCCGACGAAGTCGTACGGCTTGCCGACCTGTTCGCGTGCGAACTCGCTCATGCGCTGCGCGTGCGTTTCGTCGAGCAAGGGATGTCGGAACGCAGCGACGACCGTTTCCTCCTTCAGGACGCGATCGATGCTGCGCAGCCGTACGCCGCCACGCAGCGCTTCGGCAACCTCGCCGTTGCCGACATAGATCGCCGCGTGGCTCACCGGCGAGGTCGTCAGGAGGCGGATGCCGGCCGAAGCAAGACCGGGATCGGCCGACAGCAGGATGTCGCCGGCGAGCAGTTCTTCGGGCCGCACCAGGCGGCCGCCGTCGATCGGCGTCAGGCTCTTGCGCTGGAACGTGAGCACCTTGCCGCTCGCCACGTCGGGTGCGACGGCCTCGCTGTCCTGGATCTGCGTGGCACAGCCTGTGATCAGCGCGACCGCAACGACGGCCAGCACTGCGATCCGCAGCCCCTCTTTGCGGAGACCACCGGGCATCAAGCCGGCCTCGATTCGGCCGGCCAAACCAACTTCACGCGCCAGGACATGCGGAAACCACTCCGGAACGAGCGGGCTCCATTCTAGGCAAGCGCGCACCCGGCGCACCGTCGAGCGCGCGGATCACCCGCATGCACCTGGCGCTGCCGCGCGTGCCGCCACGGCGCTCCCCCGGGCACACGGTCGCCCATGCATGGCCGGCCGCGGTCCCGCGCCACCGGCGCGCGGATCACCCGAACATCGCGTTCCACATGGACCGGCCCCACTGCATCGCCCCGTCGCCTGCCGCCGCGTTGCGCGCCGGATCGACCTTGAACTGCAGCTTCGGCGGGCCGCCCGGCTCCCAGCTCGTGGCGACATGGATGCCGATCGCTTCCCTCGCGCTCATGTACGCCCAGCAGATTCCGTTCGGCATGGTGGCCGCCGGAGCGGCCGTGCTGGCGGACTTCACGCGGCTGGCGATGTGGCGAGCCACTAGCTGGCCGGTCTCGAATGCCAGGTGGCCGCTCTTCGGCAGCGGCAGGCCGCAGGCGTCCCCGATCACGTAGACGCTCTCATCGACGGCACTGAGGAAGGTCGGCAGCTTGACGTCGGCCCAGCGCTGGCCGAGCCCTGCCTGGCTGATGAGCGCCGGGGCACGCATCGGCAGCACGACGTTGGCCGCTTGGTAGCGAATGTCGCCCTTCGAGGTCGACAGCACCTTCCTGCGCGCGTCGACACCGAGGATCTCGACGTTGTTCACATACTCGATCTGGTTCTTGTAGAGCTCGGCGAACGACGCGAGGATCGGCTTCGCGATCGGCGGCGGCATCGGGTTC
>JBFZCF010000060.1:0-10818 GCA_041308065.1 Burkholderiales bacterium | reverse complement strand
CGCCAGCCGGCGGCAACGACGCTATCCGCCGGAGAGAGCCGCCGACTTCGCCAGGCAGCGCCGAAAGCGTTCGTCCACGCGGCGCGCGAACCACTCGGTGGTCAGCTTGCGCGTGATCTTCGGGCTCTTGAGCGCGATGTCCGGGACCACCGCGCGCGGCACCGGGCGGCCCTCGCTGCGGTCGGCCAGCTCGAACACGCGCACGTATAGGCGCGTGCCCTCGAGTTCCGGCTGGTCGCCCTGCTCCAGATCGCGCCTGATGGCCGCAGCGCCGAGGCCCAGCCGCGGCGCGAGTGCCTGCACGGCGCGCTCGGTTTCGCCGGTCGTCCCCGCACTCGCTCCCGGCGGCAGCAGGTCGCCGTCGAGCACCAGGGCAATGCCCGACAGCCGACTCACCGCGGCCTGGAACGCGGCGTTGCGGCTCGCGTACTGGCCGGCGTTGAAGTCGGCGAAGCGGTACAGCGGCTCCGGGTAAGGCGCCTCGTAGCCCAGCAGGTGCGCGATGCCGAAGTACATGCCGCCGCGCCGCGTGAACACTTCGCGGCGGATCGACCCGGTCACCGGAAACGGATAGGTGTGCGCCGTCACATGCTCCTCGGCGAAGGCGATGCTGACCTGCATCGGTCCGCCGGTGCGCACCGGGTTGTGCTTCGCGAACAGCCGCGAGCCGAGCGGAACGCCGGCGATGAAGTCCTCGTAGAGTTCACTCAGCTCGCGTTCGGTCTTCACGGCGCCGATGCGATCGCTGTAGGTGCGGCCATCGGATGACGAGAGTTGCAGGGCCGCGCGCACGACGAACTTCGGCACGCCGATGCGCTCGGCGCGGCCGTCGATCTCGCGCCAGGCGATCTCCGGCAGCCCGGGAATGGAAGGATCGGCGCGGAAGCTCGACTCCTGCTCGGTCACGGCCAGCACGGCGCACACGTTCGCGAGCGACGGCGCGATGCCCTGTGTCGCGAACGCGGCGTAGATGTCCGCGGCCCAACCCGTCCGGTCCGCCAGGTTCGGCGGCAGCAACTGCGCAACCTGGCCGGGCAACTGGTCCTGGCGCGCGGGCGCGGGCGGTTCCTGGGTGGCGCAGCCGGCCAGGATGACGCCGAGGACGGCGGCTACGAGGCGGAAGAAGTTGGGGTGGCTGATGGGACTCGAACCCACGACAACCGGAATCACAATCCGGGACTCTACCAACTGAGCTACAGCCACCACTCTGAAACTTGCGCCCCCGGCCGCTTGGCGGCCACCCCCCGTGGGGGCACGCGACGAGCTTGGGGGCGGCCCTGCGCTCATCGCTAGAACTGGCCTGCCCGACAGGACTCGAACCTGTGACCCCCAGCTTAGAAGGCTGGTGCTCTATCCAGCTGAGCTACGGGCAGAAGTCGAAAGCACTGCGGGCGCGCCCCCTGGTGCGGCGCTGGTCGGGGTGGAGAGATTCGAACTCCCGACATCCTGCTCCCAAAGCAGGCGCGCTACCAGACTGCGCTACACCCCGTGGGCGGCGAATGATAGCACCGGGCCCTCCCCGGCCGTGCTCAGTCCGCACTTCGAAGCGCCGCCCGGCGACCGCGCTCCACGTCGACGAGCGCGAGCACCAGCAACCCGGCGACGAAGTACAAGCCCGTGATCATCATCGCCAGCCGGTGGTCGTTGTCCGTGACCCACGTGACGAGACCGTAGGTCACCGGACCGAGGATGGCCGACAGCCAGACAGCGGCGTTCCACAGTCCATAGAACTCCGCCAGCCGGTGCGACGGGGCGAACACGCCGACGAGCGCGCGGCCGGCGGACTGGCTGGAGCCCATGCACAGGCCGGCGATGTTGGCCGCGATCCAGAAGCCGGTCGAATGCGTCGTCGTCGACGCAATCGCGATCATCACGATCCAGCCTGCGATCGTCAGGGCGAGCGCCTTGCGATGGCCCAGAGCATCCTGCACATACCCGAACGCAAACGCGCCGAGCGCGGCGGTGACGTTGACCACCAGCACGAGCGCCATCGTCTGCGCCGTCTCGAACTTCATCACCTGTTGAGCGTAGATCGCGGCGAGCGCGATCACCACGTTGAGGCCCGCCTGGTAAAGCAGCCCGCACAGCATCAGCCAGCCGAAGTCGCGGAAGTCGCGGATGTGGCGCAGCGTGTGCCACAGCCGCCCGGTCGCCGCGCGGACGCGGCCGCCGACGCTTGCGCCGGCGAGCGGCTGCGCGCGTTCCTTCAGCAGGGCAAAGGTGACCAGCGACGCCGCCGCGAACAGCGCCGCGGTGATCAGCATCGTCACCGGCACGTAGTGGGTCACGGGCGCGCCGCGTGCCTGGGATGCGACCACGTACGCCAGGCTCAAGCCGAGCGCCACCAGGCCTCCCACGTAGCCGATGCTCCATCCCCAGCCCGACACCTTGCCGAGCGCCTCGGGGCGCGACAGTTCGGGGAGGAAGGCGCTGTTGAGGGCGACGCCGGCGGCGTAGCAGAAGTTGGATACGACGAGCAGGGCCGCCGCCAGCCACAGGTCGCCCGGCCCGACCAACGCCAGCGCGGCGGTGCTGACGACGCAGCCGGCCGTCACGACGGCGAGCAGGAACTTCTTGCGCGCGCGCACGTCGGCATAGGCGCCAAGCAGCGGCATCAGCAGCAGGCCGATGGCATACGACGCCGACAGCACGACCGTCCACGCGAGGGTCGCCCACGGTGCGTTGCCAGCCACGACGGCGACGAAGTACGCGTTGAACACGGCCGTGAGCACCACGGTCGTGTAACCGGAGTTCGCGAAGTCGTACATCGCCCACGCGAACACCTCGCGGCGCGGGACACCGGGTTTCAGCGACTGCGAATTGAAGAGAGTCATGGCGCGGCAACCGGGCAGCGATTGTGCGCCACTGTCCGGTCGCCGGTCGCGGCCAACATCCGGACATCGCCGGCGCAGTTCTGCCGGGCGCCACGGTGCGGATGAGACAGCCGTTGCTGCGCGTGCCGGCGGGCTGAGCGGCCGGAGGCCTGGGCTAAGCCGCCTTCGCCGTCTCCTGCTTCGGACTGACGATGCGCGACGCCGGGAACACGGCGGAGAAGGTGCTGCCCTTGCCGACTTCGGACTCGATGTCCAGCCGGGCGTCGTGACGCAGGAGCACGTGCTTGACGATCGCGAGCCCAAGGCCCGTGCCGCCAGTCTCCCGGGAGCGGCTCTTGTCGACACGGTAGAAACGCTCCGTCAGGCGCGATATGTGCTCCGACGCGACACCGATGCCGGTGTCCTGCACCTCGAAGCGCCCTTCGCCGTCATCGCGCATCGACCATGCAAGCACGATGCGCCCGCCCTCTGGCGTGTAGCGAATCGCGTTCGACACCAGATTGCCGAACGCGCTGCGCAGTTCTTCGCGGTTTGCGCGCAGAAGCGCCCTCGCTGGCCTGACCTCGACCCGGTGGCGCCCGCCGGAAAGCACCCGCGCCTCGTCGGCGACTTCGCTCATCAGCAGGTGCACGTCGACGGTCTCCTCGACGAGGGAGCTCTCGCTCGACTCCAGTCGGGACAGCGTCAGCAGGTCCTCGACCAGGCGCGACATGCGCTGCGCCTGCTCCTGCATCAGCTTGAGGTGGTGCTGCCTCGTCGCCTCGTCCTCTTGCTGCGCGTCGAGCAGCATTTCCATGAAGCCGTTGACCACGGTGAGCGGCGTGCGCAGTTCGTGCGAGACGTTCGCGATGAAGTCGCGCCGCATGGCGTCGACCTGCTCGCGCTGCGTGATGTCGCGCGAGATCACCATCAGCCGGGTGCGCTCAACCTCGATGACCCGGACTTCGAGCGCCGTGTTCGGCCGGGCCATCGGCCTGAACTCGAGCGGAAGTTCGTACTGGCCGGAAGTCATGTAGCTGACGAACGCAGGGTCGCGCACCAGGTTCGTGACGCGCATGCCGTGGTCCCCGGTCAGCGAGACCCCGAGATGTTCTTCGGCCACCGGGTTGCACCATTCGATCTGCAGCGACAGGTCGACGAGGACGATTCCCTCCGGCAGCGCGCTGATCGTGCGCCGGAAGCGCTCCTCGTTGTCCTGGAGCCGTCGCTCGTTCTGTTCCGTCGTGCGGCGGGCGCGGTACAGGCGCGCGAACACCTGCGTCCAGATGCCCATTCCATTCGGAATGTCCTCGAGCCGCGGCGCCTCGAGCCAGCCGGCCAGCAGGCTGGCGTAGAACAGGTGCATCACGAGCAGCAAGCCGAGGCCGATCACGGCGACCCACAGGCCGGCCGTTCGGCCGAAGAGCCACCCCACCGTGATCGCGAGCGCGACGAGCACGACGACCCGCAGGAACGCGGGCGTCAGTACCCGGAGGCGGTCACGTCCGCTCATGGACCGCGGTTCACGTCTCGGCCCGCTGGGACAGCCGATACCCGAGGCCGCGCACCGTCTGGACCATGAACTGCAGGTCATGCGGGGCAAGCGCCTTGCGCAGGCGCAGCATGTGTACGTCGATGGTGCGCTCCTCGATGAACACGTGGTCGCCCCACACGCCATCAAGGAGTTGCGAGCGCGAGAAGACGCGCTCGGGGTGCGCCATGAAAAAGGTGAGGAGCTTGAACTCCGTCAGGCCGATCTTCACTGGCTTGCCGTGGGCGAGCAGTTCCCGGCGCGCCGAATCGAGTGCCAGCGGTCCGTACTCCATCACCTCGCCCGAAAGCTCGGGCGCCCGCCGCCGGAACACGGCGCGGATCCGCGAGACGAGCTCGCGCGGGGAAAAAGGCTTCACCACGTAGTCGTCGGCACCGGCGTCGAGGCCCGCCACCTTGTCGGATTCGCTGCCCTTCGCCGTCAGCATGATGACCGGCAGCGTCCTGGTCCGCTCCTGGCCGCGGAACTCGCGCAGCAGTTCGATCCCGGGACGATCCGGCAGCATCCAGTCGAGCAGCACGAGGTCCGGCAGTTCTCCCGACACGGCCTCCCGCGCCGCCCGCACGCTGTCGGTGCGCCGCACCTTGAAGCCGTTGGTCTGGCAGGCGTAGGCGACCAGTTCCTGGATGGCCGGCTCGTCCTCGACCACGAGAATCGTCGCCGACATCTAGCCCCGCGCCAGAGCGCGTTCGACCTCGTCCGGCGTCATGTGGCGCATGTCGACGCCCTGCGATATGAAGATGATGAACTCGGCGATGTTCTTCGCATGGTCGCCGATGCGCTCGATCGCCTTGGCCGCCCAGACGATGTCGAGCGAGGTGGAGATCGTGCGCGGATCCTCCATCATGAACGTGATCAGCTGCCGCAGGATCGCGCGGAAGCGGTCGTCGACACCCTGGTCGTCCTTGATGATGGCGGCGGCAGCGGCCGTGTCCATCCTCGCAAATGCGTCCAGCGTCCGCCGGAGCATCGACACGGCGATCTCCCCCGAGTGCTGCACGTCGGGCACCCGGTGCATGCGGGTGCCGGCGCCCTTCTCGTGCAACCACTTGACGGCACGTGCGATCTTGGTGGCTTCGTCCCCGATGCGCTCGATGTCCATGATCGCCTTGGCGGTTCCGATGATCATCCGCAAGTCGCCAGCGGTCGGCTGCCTGCGCGCGATCACGTGGATCACCATCTGGTCGAGTTCAATCTCGAGGTCGTTCACCCGGCGGTCGGCGTCGATCGCCTGCTGCGCGAGGTCAAGGTCGCCCTTGTCGAACGCTGCCAGCGCGGTCCTGACCTGGGACTCGACCAGACCGCCCATGTGCAGCACGCGAGAGCGAATCGCCTCGAGTTCCTCGTCGTACTTCCGCATCGAATGGTCGCCGCTCACCATCTTGTCTTCCCCGCTCAGCCGAAACGGCCGGTGATGTAGTCCTCTGTTTCCTTGCGCGCCGGCTTGACGAAGATCTGGTCGGTGTCGCCGAACTCGATCATCTCACCCAGGTACATGTACGCCGTGTAGTCGGACACGCGGGCGGCCTGCTGCATGTTGTGGGTGACGATCGCCACCGTGTAGTCGTGCTTCAGTTCGTCGATCAGTTCCTCGATCTTCGCCGTCGAGATCGGGTCGAGCGCCGAGCACGGCTCGTCGAACAGGATGATCTCGGGCTTCACCGCTATGCCGCGCGCGATGCACAGCCGCTGCTGCTGGCCGCCGGACAGGCTCGTGCCGGTCTGCGTCAGCTTGTCCTTGACCTCGTTCCAGAGCGCCGCCTTCTTCAGCGCCCACTCCACGCGGTCGTCCATGGCGGAGCGCGAGAGGCTCTCGAACAGGCGCACGCCGAACGCGATGTTGTCGTAGATCGACATCGGGAACGGCGTCGGCTTCTGGAAGATCATGCCGATCTTGGCGCGGACCAGCGCGACGTCCTCCTTGCTGGTCAGGATGTTCTCGCCGTCCACCTTGACCTCGCCTTCGGCGCGCTGGTCGGGGTAGAGCTCGAACATCCGGTTGAACACACGCAACAGCGTGGACTTTCCGCACCCGGACGGCCCGATGAAGGCCGTGACCTTCTTCTCCGGGATGCGCAGCGTGATGCCCTTCAGTGCCTGGAACTTCCCGTAGTAGAAGTTCAGGTTCTGCACATCCATCTTGATGCGCTCGTTGGCGAGGCTCGTCGTCTGGGAAGGCTTTTCCATCGGGAATCCCGTCAGTGCTTTTGCCGGAACAGCACGCGCGCGAGGATGTTCAACGCGAGCACGCCGAGTGTGATCAGGAAGACGCCCGCCCACGCCAGCTCCTGCCAGTTGGTGAACGGGCTCATGGCGAACTTGAAGATGGTGACCGGCAAGTTGGCCATCGGCTGCCCGAGATCCAGGCTGAAGAACTGGTTGGACAGCGCCGTGAAGAGCAGCGGCGCCGTCTCGCCGGCGATCCGCGCCAGCGCCAGCAGCACGCCGGTGACGACGCCCGCACGCGCGGCCTTCAACGTGACGCGCATGATCATCACCCACTTGGGCGCGCCCAGCGCCACCGCGGCCTCACGCAACGTGTCAGGGATCAGCGCAAGCATGTTCTCGGTCGTTCGCACGACGACCGGCACGACGATGAGCGCCAGCGCCAGCACACCCGCGTAGCCCGAGAAGGTGCGGGTCTGCGCGACGACGATCGCGTACACGAACAGGCCGATCACGATCGACGGCGCCGAAAGGAGGATGTCGTTGATGAAGCGCGTCAACTGGCCCAGCCACCCGCGGCGGCCGTACTCGGCCAGATAGATGCCGGCCAGGATCCCCACCGGGGTCGCAAGTGCCGTGGCCGCCGTGACCATGATCAGCGAGCCGACGATGGCGTTCGCCAGTCCGCCTTCCTCTACGTTCGGTGGCGGAGTGGACTCGGTGAAGGTGGCAAAGGCCAGGCCCTTGACGCCGAGCAGCAAGGTGTCCCAGAGGATCCAGATCAGCCAGACGAGGCCGAAGGCCATCGCCGCCAGCGAAAGCGCCAGCGCGATCGCGTTGACGAGCTTGCGCCGGCGATGCAGCGGCAGCCGGTAATCGCCTCGGTCGCGCGGGACGGCCGTCGTGCTCATGTGCCCTTGCCCTCCCCGCGCTGCAGCTGCATCAGCAGCAGTTTCGACAGCGCGAGAACGATGAAGGTGATCAGAAACAGGACCAGGCCAAGATAGATCAGCGAAGCCTCGTGCAGGCCCGGCGTGGCCTCGGCGAACTCATTGGCGAGCGCCGACGTGATCGAGTTCGCGGCCTCGAACAGCGAAAGCGAGTCGAGCTGGTTGAAGTTTCCGATGACGAAGGTGACGGCCATCGTTTCGCCCAGCGCGCGGCCGAGCCCAAGCATGATGCCGCCGATGACGCCGGCCTTGGTGTACGGAAGGACCACGCGCGACACGACCTCCCAGGTCGTCGAGCCCAGTCCGTACGCCGACTCCTTGAGCAGGGCCGGCGTGACCTCGAAGACATCGCGCATCACGGCCGCGATGAAAGGGATGATCATGATGGCGAGGATGATCCCGGCGGACAGGATGCCGATGCCGACGGGCGCGCCCGAGAAGAGCGCGCCGAGCACCGGCGTGTCACCGAAGACGCGTTGCAGCGGCTGCTGGACATAGGTCGCCAGCAGCGGCGAGAACACCAGCAGTCCCCACATGCCGTAGACGATCGACGGGATCGCCGCCAGCAGTTCGATCGCGGTGCCGAGCGGCCGCTTGAGCCACTTCGGTGACAGCTCGGTGAGGAACAGAGCGATGCCGAAGCTGACCGGGACGGCGATGATCAGCGCGATGATCGACGTGGCCACGGTTCCGTAGATCATCACCAGGCCACCGAACTTTTCCTGCACCGGATCCCACTCGGAGGTCCAGAGGAACGGCAAGCCGAAGTGGCTGATCGACGGCCAGGCGCCGACGATCAGCGAAATGATGATGCCCAACAGCATCAGGAGCGTCAGGATCGCCGCCCCGCGCGTCAGGACGGCGAACACGACATCTCCCAGCGTCCCCGCCTTGCGCACAGGCGGTTGCTCGGGCATCTGCATCGTGGCGTTCTTGTGGCGGGCGGACGAGGTGGGAAGTGTAGCGTCCAACGGGCGTCTCCCCGGAGGTACGCGCCCCGGGTCGGAGCGCGAGCGTGGCTGGAACGCGCAGGCCCGGGCTTGCGGGCCCGGGCCTTGCTTGTTGCTTACTTGAAGCCGACCGGCTTGCCGGCACCGTCCGCGATCTTGCCCCACTGCTGGCGGATCATGTCCTCGACCGACTGCGGCAGCGGAACGTAATCGAGTTCGTCCGACATCTTGTCGCCGTTGGCGAAGGCCCAGTCGAAGAAGCGCAGGGACTGCGTGGCCTGCTGCGGCTTGTCCTGCTTCGAGTGCATCATGATGAACGTCGCGCCGGTGATCGGCCACGCGTCCTTGCCGGGCTGGTTCGTCAGGATCTGGTAGAAGGTCCGATTCCAGTCCGCGCCGGCCGCGGCCGCCTTGAACGAGGTGTCCTCCGGCGCCACGAAGTTGCCGCTCGAGTTCTGCAGCAAGGCATACGCGAGCTTGTTCTGCTTGGCGTAGGCGTATTCGACGTAACCGATCGAGTTCGGCAGTCGCTGCACGAAGGCGGAGACGCCCTCGTTGCCCTTGCCGCCCGCGCCGGTCGGCCAGTTGACCGCCGTGCCGTCACCCACCTTCGCCTTCCACTCCGGGTTCACCTTCGACAGGTAGTTGGTGAAGATGAACGTCGTGCCGGACCCGTCCGCGCGGCGCACCACGGCGATCTGCGCATCCGGCAGCTTCAGCCCCGGGTTCAGCGCGACGATCGCCGGATCGTTCCACTTGGTGATCTTGCCAAGATAGATGTCCCCGAGGACCGGACCGGTCAGGCGCAACTGGCGCGTGTCGATGCCGGCGACGTTGATGACCGGCACCACTCCCCCGATTACGGTCGGGAACTGGATCAGGCCATCCTTGGCCAGTTCCTCGTCGGTCAGCGGCATGTCGGACGCGCCGAAGTCGACCGTCTTGCCACGGATCTGGCGCAGCCCGGCGCCGGAGCCCACGGACTGGTAGTTGACGCGCACGCCGGTCGCCTTGTTGTAGGCATCGGCCCACTTGGCGTATAGCGGCGCCGGGAAGGTCGCGCCCGCACCCGTGACCTGTTGCGCAAGCGCGCTCGTGGCGGTCGCGGCGACCAGCAGGCCGGCGAACGCGGTCTTCAATCCGATCATCTTCATTGCATGCACCTCTCGAGTCGTGACGCAAAAGTGTTGAACGAGGCGAGTGTAGGAACCGGATGTGACCGTTCGGTTACACACAGACCGAAACAACCCTCGAATGCCGGCCTTGGCGCGCTCCGTCCGGGGCGCGGTGTCACGGACCTGTCATACCCGCCACCTAGTGTGACCGCGGACCACAGGGGTTCACCTTTCGCCGTGTCGGCCGCCAATCCGGATACCTATCTCAACCGCGAGCTGTCGCTGCTTGCGTTCAACGAGCGCGTGCTCGCCATGTCCACGCGCGAGGATGTCCCCCTGGCTGAGCGACTGCGCTACATCTGCATCGTCTCCTCCAACCTGGACGAGTTCTTCGAAGTGCGGCTGTCCGACCTGACCGAGGAGGTCCGGACGGAACGTAGCGGGCCGACCGCGAGCATCTATCGCAGCATACTGGCGCGCGCGCACCGCCTCGTGCGCCGGCAGTACGGGCTGTTCAACGAGGTCATCGCGCCGGCGCTCGAAGAGCGCGGCGTCCTGATCGTCAACCACGCACAGCGCTCGGCCGAGCAGCGGGAGTGGGTGCGCGAATACGTGCAGCGCGAGGTACGTCCGCTGCTCTCGCCGATCGGGCTCGACCCGTCGCACCCGTTTCCCCAGGTGCTCAACAAGTCGCTGAACTTCATCCTGCAGCTCGAGGGCAAGGACGCGTTTGGTCGTCCGTCCGCCACCGCGATCCTGAAGGTGCCGCGCGTCCTGCCGCGCGTGATTCCGGTGCCGGACGCGCTCGCCGGCGGCAAGAAAGCCTTCGTGCTCCTGACGTCGGCGATACGCGCGCACCTGCAGGACCTGTTCCCGGGCCGCGAGGTCACCGGGTTTTCGCAGTTCCGCGTGACGCGCGACTCGGATCTCACCGTCGACGAACAGGAGGTGCGCAACCTGCGCCAGGCGATGCGAATGGAGCTCACGCAGCGCCACTTCGGCAATGCGGTTCGCCTCGAAGTGCGGCAGACCTGCCCTCAACCGCTGCAGCAACTGCTGAGGGACCAGTTCCAGTTGCCGGAGGAAGCCGTGTTCCGAGTAGACGGCCCGGTCAACCTCGTGCGGCTGAACCAGCTCGTCGATCACCTGGCGCAGGCCGAACTGCGCTGGCCACCGTTCCTGCCGGCATGGCCCGCCCGGCTGCCGCGCGGCGCCGACATCTTCTCTGCGTTGAAGCAGAGCGATCTGCTGCTGCATCACCCGTACGAGAGT
>JBFZCF010000059.1:0-10948 GCA_041308065.1 Burkholderiales bacterium | reverse complement strand
GCACGCCTCGGTGACGTTCGGCCACGCATAGAACGCGCCGCCCGGCGACGCGCAGCTGAAGCCGGGAACCTCGTTCAGCAGCCGGACGATCAGGTCGCGACGGCGGTGGAAACTCGCCTTCATGCGGTCGGCCTCGTCCTGGGGTCCGGTCAGCGCCGCGAGCGCGGCCCACTGGCTGATCTGCGATGCGCACGACTCCGTGTTGGTGATCCAGCGCGTGAAGACCGGCGCGAGCGTCGCGTTCGCGGTGAATCCGATGCGCCAGCCGGTCATCGCGTACGTCTTCGATGCGCCGTCGGAAATGATGGTCCGCTCGCGCATGCCGGGCAGCGTCGCGATCGACACGAACTCGCCGTCGTAGACCAGCTTGCTGTAGATCTCGTCGGCGTACACCCAGACCTCCGGGTGCCTGCGCAGCACCTCGGCGATCGCCTCGAGGTCCGCACGCGTCAGCAGGCCCCCGGTCGGGTTGTGCGGCGTGTTCAGGATCAGCAGCCTCGTCTTCGGCCCGATCCGGGCCTCGAGCTCGCTCGGGTCGAACGCGAAACCGCGCGCTTCGCGCAGCGGCAGGCCGACCGGAACCGCGCCGTTGGCGACGATCTGCGATTCGTAGATCGGGAAGCCCGGCACGGGAAAGATCACTTCGTCGCCGACACCGTAGTCGGTGACCGACGCGATCGCATAGCCGATGAAGGGCTTGGCGCCGGCGCCGACCACCACTTCTTCGGGCGCGATGTCGATGCCGCGCAGGGCGCCCATCGAGCGCGCGGCCGCGGCACGGAGTTCGTCGATGCCGGCCGACGGCGTGTAGCCGTGCTTGCCGCCGCGGACCGCGTCGACGGCGGCGTCCTGGATGTGCGTCGGCGTCGGGAAGTCGGGCTGGCCGATGCAGAAGGAAACGATGTCCTTGCCGTCGCGGATCAAGCGGTTGACTTCGGCGAGGACGACGAACGCGTTTTCTGTGCCCAGCGCGCTGGCACGGCGAGAGAGGTTTGGCATGGCGCGGCGATTATAGGAGCGGGGTCACGCTGCTCGCGCAGCCCAGTGTCGAACGCAGGCCCGGGCCAGCGCGTCGTTCGAATCGATGCAGCGCGCGCGCAGCGGCGAGGCGATCGCGTCGAGCGCGATCGGCAGTTCGGTGCAGGCCAGCACCACCGCCGCGGCGCCGCGCGCGAGTTCGGCCGCGATCACCGGCTCGAGCAGGCGGCCACCCTCCTCCGTCGCGCCGCGCTTCACGGCGTCGATCGCCGGCTGCACGGCGCGGTCGTACGTCGCATCGTCCGGCGCGGAAAGCGCGATGCCGCGCCCGGCCAGGCGCTGCTCGAACACGCGCGCGCGCAAGGTCGCCCGCGTGGCGACAATGCCGAGTTCACGCGCGCCCGCGGGCAGCAGTCCCGCGACCGCGTCGACGATGTGGACGAACGGCACCGTGCTGCCCGCGACGAGGTCGTCGTACCAGTGGTGCGCGGTGTTGCATGGCATCGCCAGCATCGTGGCGCCGGCGTCCAGAAGGCAGTCGCGAGCCCGGATCAGGGCCGGCAACGGCGATGGCCCGCCGCGCAGGATCGCCGCCGGCCGCGACGGAATCTGCGGCACCGAATGGATCAGTACCGGAATGTGCTCGTCGTCGTCCCTCGCCGGCGTGGCGTCGATCAGCTTGCGGAAGAAGTCCGCCGTCGCCAGCGGTCCCATGCCGCCGATCACGCCCAGCATCGTCTACAGCCCGAGGCGCTCGGTCCAGCCGTGCACGTAGCCGAACAGCCCGACGGCGCCGCCCGTGTGCAGGAACACGATGTTCTGGCCTTTCGCGAACTGGCCCTCGCGGATCAGGTCGATCAGGCCCGCCATCGCCTTGCCGGAGTACACCGGGTCGAGCAGGATGCCTTCGGTGCGCGCGACGAGTTCGAGCGCTTCCATCATGCCCGGCGTCGGCAGTCCGTAGCCCGCGCCCACGTAGTCGCAGTTGGCCACGACGCGTTCGCGCGTCACCGCGCCCGGCACGCCGAGCAGTTCGGCCGTCCGTGCGGCGAGCGAATACACCTTCTCCTCCTGCACCGGCTTCGGCGCGCGCACGCCGATGCCGAGCACCGGAATCCCCGCGCGCGAGCCTTCGAGGCCCGCGAGCAGGCCGGCCTGCGTGCCTGTGCTGCCGGTCGCGTGCACCAGCAGGTCGATGTCGAGCGCGAGGTTGTTGGCCTGCTCGGCGAGTTCGAGCGCGCAGGTGACGTAGCCCAGCGCGCCGATCGGATTGGAGCCGCCGCCCGGGATCACGTACGGCTGGCGGCCCTCCGCGGACAGATCCGCGGCGAGCACCGCCATCGCCGCATCCATGTCCGTGCCAGCCGGCACGTGGCGGATGTTCGCGCCGAGCAGGCGATCGAGGATGACGTTGCCCGACATCCGGTAGTCCTCGTGGGTGTAGCCGGTGCGGTCCTCGAGGAGGATCTCGCAGGCCATGCCGAACCTGGCGGCGGCCGCGGCCGTCTGCCGCGCGTGGTTCGACTGGGTCGCACCCTGCGTGATGACGATGTCCGCCTTCTTCGCCAGCGCCTCGCCGATCAGGTACTCCAGCTTGCGGGTCTTGTTGCCTCCCGTGGCCAGTCCCGTGCAGTCGTCGCGCTTGATCCACAGGTTCGGGCCGCCGAGCAGGCGGGTGAGGTTGCCCATCGGTTCGAGGGGCGTCGGCGCGTGCGTCAGCCGCACGCGCGGGAATCGGGCCAGCTTCATATCGTCCTTGGTTCCGGTGGCGTGATCTCGAACACCTGGCGCAGGTAGGCCAGGTAGGCAGCGTCTTCGCACATGTTCTTCTCGGGGGAGTCAGACAGCTTCGCGACGGGCTGCCCGTTGCAGCGGACCATCTTGATCACGATCTGCAGCGGCGTGTAGCCCAGGTCGTTGGTCAGGTTGGTGCCGACGCCGAAGGCGATGCGGGCCCGGTCACGGAACCGCTGGTACAGCTCGATCACCTTCGGGATCGTCAGCGAGTCGGAGAACACGATCGTCTTCGTCCTCGGATCGACGCGGTTGCGCTCGTAGTGCGCGATCAGGCGCTCACCCCACTCCATCGGGTCGCCGGAGTCGTGCCGGGCACCGTCGAACAGCTTGCAGAAGTACAGGTCGAAGTCGCGCAGGAACGCGTTCATCCCGTACACGTCCGACAGCGCGATGCCGAGGTCGCCGCGGTACTCCCGGGCCCACGTTTCGAAGCCGAAGGTCTGGGAGTCGCGCAACCGCGGGCCCAGGGCCTGGCATGCCTGGAGGTACTCGTGCGCCATCGTCCCCAGCGGGGTGAGCCCGTGCCGCGCCGCGTACATCACGTTGCTGGACCCGGCCAGGTTGTCGCCCAGGCCCTCCTTGAGCGCAGCGATCACTTCCTCGTGCCACAGGCGCGAGAAGCGCCGGCGCGTGCCGTAGTCGGCGATCCGCACGCCCTCCATCGCCGGGTTTTGCGCGATCAGCGCGATCTTCTCGCGCAACCGGCGGCGGCCCTCGACGAAGTCGGGCGCCTTCTGCGTGGCGCGGAAGTAGACCTCGTTGACGATGGCCAGAACCGGGATCTCGAACAGGATCGTGTGCAGCCACGGGCCCCTGATCACGATCTCGATCTCGCCGTTGTCCTGGGGCGATGGATTGATCGTGATGTACTTCGTGTTGAGCTGGAACAGCCCCAGGAAGTCGACGAAGTCGCTCTTGATGAACCGCAGGTCGCGCAGGTACGCGAGTTCCTGCTCGCGGAAGCGCAGCGTGCACAGGAAGTGCACCTGCTCGCGGATCTCGTCGACGTGCGGCCTGAGGTCGATGCCGGGATTGCGGCACTTGAACCGGTACTCGACGCTCGCGCCCGGAAAGTGATGCAGCACGACCTGCATCATCGTGAACTTGTACAGGTCCGTGTCGAGCAGTGACGTGATGATCATCGGGGCATTGTAGGCAGATCAAACGCCCAGGACTCGCTGCACCGCGGCGCTGGGCTGAAGCAGGTCCTGCCGCGAAGCCTCGCCCACCAGGTGCCCCTGCTCGATCAGCACCGCCCGGTCGGCGATCGTCGCGACGAACGCCAGGTTCTGCTCTGAAACCAGCACCGCAACGCCGCGCTCGCGCATCGCCAGCACCGCCTTCTTCATCCCGCCGACGATGATCGGCGCGATGCCCTCCGACGGTTCGTCGAGCAGCACCACCCGCGGATTGGCCGCAAGCGTGCGCGCGACGGCGAGCATCTGCTGCTCGCCGCCGCTCATCGCGCTCGCCGGCCGGTCGAGCATCGACGCAAGGTTCGGGAACAGCGCCAGCAGGTCGGCCTCGGTGAAGCCTCCGCGCACCGGTCGCGCGACCAGCCGCAGGTTCTCCGCGACGCTCAGGTCGGTGAAGATGCGGCGATCCTCCGGCACGTAGCCGAGCCCGAGTCGCGCGCGCGCGTGCGGCGGCAGCGCGCTCACGTCCCTGCCGTCGAGCAGCACCTCCCCGCGCACGCGTGCGCCGAGTCCCATGGCTGCCCGCAGCAGCGACGTCTTGCCGGCGCCGTTGCGCCCCACGAGCGCCACGACCTCGCCGGTCGCGACGACCAGGTCCGCTTCGAACAGGACCTGGGCGTCGCCGTAGAACGCGGAGAGGCGCCGCAGTTCCAGGGCGGGTCCCATTGCTTCCATGGCGCCACGCTCCGTTCCCCGGCCGGGGAGCGGGCACCCCTGAGGCGGCCGTGCAGCACTCATGCGGCGTCCCCGAGGTAGACGCGGCGCACCTCCGGATCGACGCGCACGGCTTCCGGAGCGCCGTCGGCGACGAGATGCCCCGCCGACAGCACGAGCACGCGCTGCGCGAATCCGAACACGACATCCATGCTGTGCTCGGTGAACAGCACGGCCATCCGGCGTGCCACGGCGAGTTCGACCACGAGGCGCATCAGCGCAGTGCGCTCGCCCGGCGCCATCCCCGCGGTCGGCTCGTCCATCAGCAGCAGTCGCGGCCCGGTCGCCAGCGCCAGCGCGAACTCGAGCCGCTTCAGGTCGCCGTAGGCCAGCGTCGCGGCGGGGACCTGCGCGCGTTCGGCGAGACCCACCTGCGCGAGCAGCGCGTGTGCGGCATCCAGGTGGCGGCGCCACAGCGCGGCGCCGACGCTCAGCGGCGACCGTGCCGCTTCCAGTGCCACCTGCGCGTTCTGCAGCGCCGTCATCGACGCGAACGCCTGCGCGACCTGGAAGGTGCGGCCGATGCCGAGCCGGGTGCGGGCGGCGGTCGACAGGGCATCGAGCGGTTGACCGAGGTAGCGCACGTGTCCCGCGTCCGCGGCCAGCTGGCCGTCAATCACATTGAAGAGCGTCGATTTGCCCGCGCCGTTCGGTCCGATCAGCGCCGCCACCTCGCCGTCGTCGAGCGCAAAGGAAACGCCGTCGACCGCGCGCACGCCGCCGAAGCTCTTCTGGAGGTTCTCGACGACGAGGACGCTCACCGCGATTTCCCCTCGAAGCGGCGGCGCAGGAAGCCGACGATGCCGCCGGGGAACAGCACCACGAGCGCGACGATCGCCAGGCCGAGCACGAGCCGCCAGTGGTCGGTCGCCCGCACGAGCTCGGTCGACAGGCCGTGATACGCCAGCGCACCGACGAGCGGCCCGCTCAGCGTCTGCAGCCCGCCGAGCAGGACCATGACCAGCGCGTCGACCGAGACCGGAATCGACAGGGCCGTCGGGAATACCGCTCCCTTCTGCAACGCATGCAGCGCGCCGGCCAGCCCCGCGAACAGCCCGCCGGCGGCAAAGGCGAGCCAGCGCACGCGCGCGACGTCGATGCCGAGCGCCTCGGCGCGCAGCGCGCTGTCGCGGGTGGCACGCAGCGAGAACCCGAACGGCGCGACCGCGGCGCGACGCAGCGCCAGCAGCGAAGCCGCGACCACCCCGAGCGTGAGCCAGTAGAAGCCGAGTTCGCCGGCCAGCGCGGCGGGCAACGACGACCACAGGCCGAGCACGCCGTTGTCGCCGCCGGTGATGTCGACCCACTGGATCGCGGTCGACGACAGGATCTGCGCGAATGCGAGGGTCAGCATGGCGGCGTAGACGCCCGCGGAACGCAGCACGACGACACCGACCAGCAGCGCCACCGCAGCGGCGGCGATCGGCCCGCCAACGAGTGCCAGCGCGAACGGCGCGTCGGCGAGCCGGATCGCGAGCGCGACGGCGTAGGCGCCAAGCCCGAAGAACGCCGCGTGACCGAACGACACGATGCCGCCGAGCCCCATCGCGAAGTGGAGGCTGGCGGCCAGCAGCGACGCGATCGCCATCTCGGTGGCGATCACGACGATGTAGTCGCCGACCACGAGAGGCAACAGCGCGGCGACGGCGAAGGCGGCGAGCCACAGCCACTTCGCGCGGGTCGGCAGCGGCACGAAAGGCAGGTGCGTCGGCGGCTTGGCCGAAGCCTCGGCCTGCGGGCGCCCGAGCAGGCCGTGCGGACGCAGGACCAGCACTACCGCCATCACGACGAAGATGAGCACCAGCGTCGACTGGGGCAGCCACCAGGTGCCGAACGCGTGCAGCAGCCCGATCGCGATCGAGGCCCACAGCGCGCCGGTGACCGACCCGAGCCCGCCGACCACGACGACCACGAAGGCCTCGACCAGGATCCCCATGTCCATCTGCAGGTTGACGGTCTCCCGGGGGATCTGCAGCGCGCCCGCCAGCCCGGCGAGGAACGCTCCGAGCGCGAACACGGACGTGAACAGGACCCGTTCGTTGATGCCGAGCGCGCCCGCCGTCTCGCGGTCCTGCGCCGACGCACGGATCCACACGCCCCAGCGCGTGCGCCGGAGCAGCCACGCGAGCAGGGCGAACACGAGGGGACCGACGACGATCAGGAACAGCGTGTACTCGGGAATGAACGCGCCGAACAGCTCGACGCTGCCCGCCAGGCCAGGCGCGCGTGGCGCGAAGCGCTCCTCGGGCCCCCAGGCGATGAGCACGAGGTCCTGGACGACGAGCACGAGCCCGAAGGTCGCGAGCAGCTGGAAGATTTCCGGCGCGGCGTAGATCCGCCGCAGCACCACGACCTCGATCAGCGCGCCGACCAGCGCGACCGCCAGCGCGGCGACCAGCAGCCCGGAGAAGAACCCGAGCGGGGTCGATGGCAGCGTCGCCGTGATCGTGGAAGCCACGTACGCGCCCACCATGTAGAGCGAACCGTGCGCGAAGTTGACGACCCGCGTGACGCCGAAGATGAGCGTCAGTCCGGCGCTGATGAGGAACAGCGTCGAGCCGTACGACAGGCCCGCGACGAACTGGCCGAAGATCAGGTCCACGTGGAGTCGCGCGGCCCCTCAGCCGCCGGCGTCACTTCTGCGCTTCGGCGGGGCGGCGCCTGGCGACCTCGGCGTCCGTGGGCAGGAACTTCGCGCCGTCGGCGTAGCGCCAGTCCACCATCGTTCCCCGGCCGTCGCGCACGTCGAGCTTGCCGACGAAGGCGCCCATCGTCGACTGGTGGTCGATGCGGCGGAACACGACCGGCCCGAAGGGCGTCGTCCACGCGAGCCCGCGCATGGCCGCGATCATCTTCTCGGTGTCGGTCGACTTCGCCTTCTTCAGCGCCTCGAAGATCGCGGTGAAGGTCGAGTACCCGACGACCGAGCCGAGGCGCGGGTTGTCCTTGTAGCGCTTGTAGTACGCGTTGAAGAACTTCGCGTGTTCGGGCGTCGCGATCTGGTCCCACGGATAGCCCGTGACGATCCAGCCCTTCGGCGTCTCGTCCTTGAGGACGTCGAGGTACTCGGGCTCGCCCGACAACAGGCTGACGACCGGCACGCGCGGGAACAGCCCGCGCAGGTTGCCCTCGCGCACCAGGCGCGGCAGGTCGGCCCCGAAGGTCACGTTGAAGATCGCCTCGGGCCGCGCCGCGAGGATGGCCTGCACCGTGCTCGCCGCCTCCAGCTTGCCCAGCGCGGGCCACTGTTCGGCGACGAACTCGACGTCCGGCCGGCGCGCCTTCAGCAGCGCCTTGAAGCTCGTCACGGCCGACTGGCCGTACTCGTAGTTCGGCGCGATGATGGCCCAGCGTTTCGCCGGCAGCTTCGCCGCCTCTTCGACCAGCATCGCCGACTGCATGAACGTGCTCGGACGCAGCCGGAACGTGTAGCGGTTGCCCTTCTCCCACACCAAGGCGTCGGTGAGCGGCTCGGCGGCGACGAACAGCACCTTCGAGCGCAGCGCGAAGTCGGCCACGGCGAGGCCGACGTTCGAGAGAAAGGTGCCGGCCAGCAGCGCCACCCGCTCGTTCGACACCAGTTCGGTCGCGAGGCGGATCGCGTCCTCCGGCTTGCCGGCGTCGTCGCGCGAGACCACCTCGATCCGGCGCCCCAGCACGCCGCCCGCCGCGTTCGCTTCCTCGACGGCGAGCTGCCAACCCATGCGATACGGGATCGTGAACTGCGGGATGGTGGAGTAGCTGTTGATCTCGCCGATGCGGATCGGACCGGCCTGCGCGAACGTCCGCGACAGCGGTGTCGACAGCGCAGCCAGCGCGAGAAGCTCACGACGCGTGGTCATCGGAATAGCCTTGTTGTCAGAGGGAAAACACGCAGGGCGACCGAGCCCCGTCAGCTAGAATACCGGCTTTGCACGGTGGGCGTTCCTGCCTGTGGCCGTGCCTTCGATGGAGCCCTGAGGATGACGCACGTCGTCGTCGAATCGTGCATCAAGTGCAAGTACACCGACTGCGTCGACGTCTGCCCGGTCGACTGCTTTCGCGAAGGTCCGAACATGCTGTCGATCGACCCGGACGAGTGCATCGACTGCGCAGTCTGCATCCCGGAGTGTCCCGTCAACGCGATCTACGCCGAGGAAGACGTCCCGGAGGACCAGCGCGACTTCATCCCGCTGAACGCGGAGCTCGCCAGGCAATGGCCGGCAATCACGCGCATGAAGCCCCACGTCGCCGACGCGGACGACTGGAAAGACGTTCGCGACAAGCGTCACTTGTTGGAACGGTGATTGCGCACGCGCGCCCTGCAGAGGGCCAGCGGGTCCGCTATCCGGGCCGGGCACCGGAAGCTATCTGAGGAAAATTGCGTATGCCGGGCCTGCCGCGCATAATCGCGTACTAACCCTGAGCCGTTTCGGGTGGAGCCAGCGGCGCCAGCTGGTCGATCGCATGGGGACTTTCGAGGAGCGTGAGTTGAGCGGAGAGCGCCGTGCTGTATCACCTGCATGAACTGCAGCGTCGATTCCTGAATCCCCTGTCGGTGTGGGCACAGGCCACATCGGAACTCTTCACCAGTCCCTACAGCCCGCTTGCGTACACGCCGGTTTCACGCCGACTGGCGGCCGGCTACGACCTGCTGCACCGCGTCGGCAAGTACTACGAAAAGCCCGAATTCGGGCTGCGCACCACCACGGTCGACGGCAAGGAAGTCCCGGTCGTCGAGGAGACGCTGGAGACCAGGCCGTTCTGCCGCCTGCTGCACTTCAAGCGCGTCTGGCCGAACGGCATGCGCAAGCGCCCGGCCGACCCGAAGGTCCTGATCGTCGCGCCGCTGTCCGGACACCATGCCACGCTGCTGCGCGACACGGTGCGCGCGCTGCTGCCTGATCACGACGTCTGCATCACCGACTGGACCGACGCGCGGCTGGTGCCGCTGGCCCAGGGCCCGTTCCATCTCGACGACTACGTCGAGTACGTGATGGACTTCATCCGGCTGCTCGGGCCGGACGTGCACGTGATCTCGGTGTGCCAGCCTACCGTGCCGGTGCTGGCCGCGGTGTCGCTGATGGCCAGTGCCAAGGATCCGAAGCTGCCGCGCTCGATGACGATGATGGGCGGGCCGATCGACACGCGCCGCAATCCGACGCAGGTCAACGCGCTCGCCAAGCGCAAGAACTTCGACTGGTTCGAGAGCAACGTGGTCTTCAAGGTGCCGTCGGCGCATCCGGGCTACCTGCGCAAGGTGTATCCGGGGTTCCTGCAGCACGCCGGCTTCGTGGCGATGAACCCGGACCGCCACCTTAACTCGCACTGGGATTACTACCTCGACCTCGTCAAGGGCGACATGGACGACGTCGACGGCCATCGCAAGTTCTACGACGAGTACAACGCCGTCATGGACCTGCCGGCCGAGTATTACCTCGACACCATCAAGGTCGTGTTCCAGGAGCACCGTCTGCCGAACGGCACATGGGAGGTGCGCGGCAAGCCGGTGCGGCCGCAGGACATCCGGAGCGTCGCGCTGTTCACGATCGAAGGCGAACTCGACGACATCTCGGGCAGCGGCCAGACGCAGGCCGCGCACGACCTCTGCACCGGCATTCCGAAGACCAGGCAGAAGCACCTGACCGCCGAGGGCGCCGGTCACTACGGCATCTTCAGCGGCCGCCGCTGGCGCGAGCAGATCGCGCCGCAGATCCGCGACTTCATCCGCGCCAGCGCCTGATCACGGGCGCCGCGGCGCGGCGTCCCTCGGCGATAATCGCGCTTCGCCCCGCTGCCTCCCCGGGCGCCGCATGACCGCTCCCGACCGTTCCACTCCGCTCGCCGACGCAATCGATGCGCTGCTGCCACAGACGCAGTGCACGAAGTGCGGCTATGCCGGTTGCCGCCCGTATGCCGACGCGATCGCTGCCGGCAGCACACCGATCAACCAGTGCCCTCCCGGCGGCGCGGCCGGCATCGCCGGGCTCGCCGCGCTGCTGCGCCGTCCCGTGCTGCCACTGAAC
This sequence comes from Burkholderiales bacterium, assembly GCA_041308065.1. Lineage (GTDB taxonomy): Bacteria > Pseudomonadota > Gammaproteobacteria > Burkholderiales > Burkholderiaceae_F > JAOUJD01. Next base: position 258 of record JBFZCF010000059.1, on the reverse strand, counting down.
CCGGCGAACGGCGTCGAGAAGCCGCTCACCGCGGCAGTGATCGACGAGGCGCTGTGCATCGGCTGCACGCTGTGCATCCAGGCCTGCCCGGTGGACTGCATCGTCGGCGCCCCGACGAAGATGCACACGGTGATCGAGTCCCAGTGCACGGGCTGCGATCTGTGCCTTCCGCCGTGCCCGTTGGACTGCATCGCGTTGGTTCGGGTGCAGCCTGCGCGCGCGTGGACGCGCGCCGACGCCGAGGCGGCCCGACATCGC
>JBFZCF010000058.1:0-11091 GCA_041308065.1 Burkholderiales bacterium | reverse complement strand
TAGGGCCGCGGCCCGTTCTTCGATTCCTCGGTCGCCGCGCGCGCGTTGCCGCGCGCGTCCTTCTCGACGCCGAACGACTCGAGCACCGAAGCGACCGGCGCCACGAATCCCATCGCGAAGAGCACGAGGTCCGCGGGGATCTCGAACTCGGAACCCGGCACCTCGACCATCCTCTGCATCCCGGTGGCGGGATCCTTCTGCCACTCGACGCGCGCGGCGACGAGCGCGCGCAGGTTGCCCTTGCCGTCGCCCTCGAAGCGCTTGGTCGTGACCGACCAGTCGCGCGTCACGCCCTCCTCGTGCGAGCTCGACGTGCGCAGCTTGACCGGCCAGTACGGCCAGGTCATTTCCTTGTCTTCCCTCGCCGGCGGCTGCGGCAGCAGTTCGAACTGGGTCACCGACTTCGCGCCGTGCCGGTTCGACGTGCCGACGCAATCCGAGCCGGTGTCGCCACCGCCGATCACGACGACGTGCTTGCCGGTCGCGAGGATCTGGTCCCTGACCTTGTCGCCGGCCACGACCTTGTTCTGCTGCGGCAGGAACTCCATCGCGAAGTGCACGCCCTTCAGCTCGCGGCCGGGCACCGGGAGATCGCGCGGCTGCTCGGCGCCACCGGACAGCACGACCGCGTCGAACTCCTTCAGCAACTGGGCGGGATCGACCGCCTGTTTCGACCAGTCGGTGACGCCACCGTCGACCTTCGACTTGCCCACCAGCACGCCCGTGCGGAAGGTCACGCCCTCGGCCTGCATCTGCTCGACCCGGCGGTCGATGTGCGACTTCTCCATCTTGAAGTCGGGAATGCCATAGCGCAGCAGGCCGCCGATGCGGTCGTTCTTCTCGAACACCGTGACCTCGTGGCCGGCGCGCGCCAGCTGCTGCGCGGCGGCGAGTCCCGCCGGCCCGCTGCCGATGACCGCGACTGTCTTGCCGGTCTTCACCTTCGGCGGCTGCGGCACGACCCAGCCTTCTTCCCAGCCCTTGTCGATGATCTTGTGCTCGATCGACTTGATGCCCACCGGCACGTCCTCGATGTTCAGCGTGCAGGCGGCCTCGCAGGGCGCCGGGCAGACGCGGCCGGTGAACTCGGGGAAGTTGTTCGTGCTGTGCAGGACGTCGAGCGCTGCCTTCCAGTCCTGTCGATACACGAGGTCGTTGAAGTCGGGAATGATGTTGTTGACCGGGCAGCCGTTGTTGCAGAAGGGAATGCCGCAGTCCATGCAGCGCGCGGCCTGGACCTTGCCCTCCTCGTCGGACAGGTGCACGACGAACTCGCGCCAGTGCTTCATGCGCGATTGCGGCGCCTCGGCGGCCTCCTCCAGGCGCTGGTATTCCATGAATCCCGTGATCTTCCCCATCGCTATCCCGCGTCGTCAGTTCGTTGGTTTGCGCCGGGCGATCGGCGCTTCAGGAAGTCGCCGATGCCCGGTTCCGGCACCGCCTTGCCTCGATGCATCCACAGCCAGCCCAGCGCGGCGTTGATGTGCGCCCCGATCACCGCTGCGACCAGCACCGTGCCGCCGAGCCACGCCAGCACCGGCGGCACCGGTCCCTTGGTATGCAGCCACATGTAGACCGGCACCGACAGCGCCGCCACCAGCACCATCGCCGGAATCACCCAGGGCAGCGCCAGCAGCACCGCCACCACGGCGACAGTCGTTCGCACGTCCTCGCCCGCGCCGCGCAGCGACCACAGCAGCAGCGCGAGCGGCACGCTCAGCAGCAGTCCGGGCAGCCATTGCAGCCGCCGCGGCCACGGCGCTTGCGGAGCGCGCATCGGTTGGGCCAGCGATCACTACGCGGCCATCCGCTGCGCCGGCGCTTCCTGCGCCGCCGCCAGTTCCTTCAGCGCCCGTCGGTACTCGTTCGGGAACACCTTGACGAACTTCGCACGCATCGCCGGCCACTGGTCGAGGATCATGCGGGCGCGCAGGCTTCCGGTGTGGCGGAAGTGGCTCTCGATCAGGCCGCGCAGGATGAACTCGTCGGTCTCGCCGAGGTGCCAGACGGCCTCGTCGATCTTCTCCTGCTGCTCGGCAGCCGGCAGCACGCGCTCGAGTTCGCACATCGACTGGTTGCAGCGCGTGGCGAAGTCGCCGTTCTCGTCGAAGACGTAGGCGATCCCGCCCGACATGCCGGCCGCGAAGTTCCGCCCCGTGCCGCCGAGCACGACCACGGTGCCCTTCGTCATGTACTCGCAGCCGTGGTCTCCGGTGCCCTCGACGACCGCCGCCGCCCCCGAGTTGCGGACCGCGAAGCGCTCGCCGGCCACGCCGTTGAAGTACGCCTCGCCCGCGATGGCGCCGTACAGCACCGTGTTGCCGACGATGATGTTGTCGGTGCCGGCCCCGCGGAAATCGTTCGGGCAGCGCACGATCACCCGGCCGCCGGACAGGCCCTTGCCGGTGTAGTCGTTGGCGTCGCCGACGAGGTCGAGCGTGATGCCGTGGGCGAGGAACGCGCCGAAGCTCTGGCCCGCGGTGCCGTTCAGCTGGATGTGGATGGTGTCGTCCGGCAGGCCCGCGTGGCCGTGCTTCCTGGCGACCAGCGACGACAGCATCGTGCCGACGGAGCGGTTGACGTTGCGGATCGGCGTGATGAAGCTGACCCGCTCGCCGCGCTCCAGCGCCGGCCTGCTCTGCTCGATCAGCTTGTGGTCGAGCGCCTTCGCGAGGCCGTGGTCCTGCGACTCGACGCACAGGCGCGCCACGTCGGCCGGCATCTTCGGTTGGTAGAAGATCCGGCTGAAGTCGAGGCCGCGCGCCTTCCAGTGCTCGATGCCGCGCTTCGTGTCCAGCAGGTCGGCGCGGCCGACGAGTTCCTCGAACCGGCGGATGCCGAGCTGCGCCATGATCTCGCGCACTTCCTCGGCCACGAAGAAGAAGTAGTTGACGACGTGCTCGGGCTGGCCCTTGAACTTCGCGCGCAGCGCCGGATCCTGCGTGGCAACGCCGACCGGGCAGGTGTTCAGGTGGCACTTGCGCATCATGATGCAGCCCTCGACCACCAGCGGGGCGGTCGCGAAGCCGAACTCGTCGGCGCCGAGCAGCGCACCGATCACGACGTCGCGGCCGGTCTTCATCTGGCCGTCGACCTGCACGGCGATGCGCCCGCGCAGGCGGTTCAGCACCAGCGTCTGCTGCGTCTCGGCGAGGCCGAGCTCCCACGGCGTGCCCGCGTGCTTGATCGACGACACCGGCGAGGCGCCGGTGCCGCCGTCGTGGCCGGAGATCGTGACGTGGTCCGCCTTGGCTTTCGCCACGCCGGCCGCCACCGTGCCGACGCCGACTTCGGACACCAGCTTCACGCTGATCGACGCCTGCGGATTGGCGTTTTTCAGGTCGTGGATCAGCTGGGCGAGGTCCTCGATCGAGTAGATGTCGTGGTGCGGCGGCGGCGAGATCAGGCCGACGCCCGGCACCGAGAAGCGCAGCTTCGCGATGTACTCGCTCACCTTGTGGCCCGGAAGCTGGCCGCCTTCGCCGGGCTTGGCGCCCTGCGCCATCTTGATCTGGATCTGGTCGGCGCTGACCAGGTACTCGGTGGTCACGCCGAAGCGGCCCGACGCGACCTGCTTGATCTTGCTGCGCAGCGAGTCGCCTTCGCGCAGCGGGATGTCGGCCACGACGCGATCGGCCCCGAGCACGCTGGCCAGCGTGTCGCCGTTGCGGATCGGGATGCCGCGCAGTTCCTGCTGGTAACGGCGCTCGTCCTCGCCGCCCTCGCCGGTGTTGCTCTTGCCGCCCAGCCGGTTCATCGCGATCGCGAGGGTCGAATGCGCCTCGGTCGAGATCGAGCCCAGCGACATCGCGCCGGTGGCGAAGCGCCTGACGATGTCCTTCGCCGGCTCGACCTCGTCGAGCGGGATCGCCCTCTTCGGATCGATCCGGAACTCGAACAGGCCGCGCAGCGTCATGTGGCGCCGGCCCTGGTCGTTGATGATCTGCGCGTACTCCTTGTACGTCTGGTAGGAATTGGCGCGGGTCGAGTGCTGCAGCTTCGCGATGGCGTCCGGCGTCCACATGTGTTCCTCGCCGCGGACGCGCCACTGGTATTCGCCCCCGGCATCGAGCATGGTGGCGAGCACCGGGTCGTCGGAGAACGCGGCACTGTGCGCGCGCACCGCCTCTTCCATCACCTCGAACAGTCCCATGCCGCCGACGTTGCTCGCGGTGCCGCGGAAGTACTTGTCGACGAGGTCGCGGTTCAGGCCGACCGCCTCGAAGATCTGGGCCCCGCAGTACGACATGTACGTGCTGATGCCCATCTTCGACATGACCTTGTTCAGGCCCTTGCCGACCGCCTTCACGTAGTTCTTGATCGCCTTGTCGGCGTCGGCGCCGTGCAGCGCGATCAGCGTCTCCAGCGCGAGGTACGGATGGACGGCCTCGGCGCCATAGCCGGCGAGCAGGGCGAAGTGGTGCACCTCGCGCACCGAGCCGGTCTCCACCACGAGGCCGGTCGACGTGCGCAGGCCCTCGGCGATCAGGTGCTGGTGGACCGCGCTCGTCGCGAGCAGCGCGGGGATCGCCACGCGCCCGGCGTCGAGCGAGCGGTCGGTGACGATCAGGATGTTGTAGCCGGCCTTCACTGCATCGACGGCCTGCGCGCACAGCGACGCGAGGCGCGCCTCGACGCCTTCCTTGCCCCACGCGAGCGGATAGCAGACGTCGAGCTCGAACGACCTGAACTTGTTCGACGAGTAGTTCTCGATCGAACGCATCTTCGCCATGTCCTTGAAGTCGAGGACGGGCTGGCTGACCTCGAGGCGCATCGGCGGGTTGATGTTGTTGATGTCGAGCAGGTTGGGCTTGGGCCCGATGAAGCTCACCAGCGACATCACCATCTGCTCGCGGATCGGGTCGATCGGCGGGTTCGTCACCTGCGCGAACAGCTGCTTGAAGTAGTTGTAGAGCGGCCTGGTCTTGTTCGACAGCACCGGCAGCGCGGCGTCGTTGCCCATCGAGCCGATCGCCTCCTCGCCCTGCAGCGCCATCGGCTCCATCAGCAGCTTGACGTCTTCCTGCGTGTAGCCGAACGCCTGCTGGCGGTCGAGCAGCGGCACGTCGACGCGCGCGGCCGACGACGGCTTCTCTCCGGCGCCGGCAGGCAGGTCATCGAGCTTGATGCGGATGCGCTTGATCCACTCCTTGTACGGCTTGCTGGCGGCGAGCTGCTGCTTCAGCTCGGCGTCGTCGATGATGCGGCCCTGCTCGGTGTCGATCAGGAACATCTTGCCGGGCTGCAGGCGCCACTTCTTGAGGATGCGGCTTTCCGGGATCGGCAGCACGCCGACCTCGGAGGCCATCACCACCATGTCGTCGTCGGTGATGACATAGCGCGCGGGGCGCAGGCCGTTGCGGTCAAGCGTGGCGCCGATCCGCACGCCGTCGGTGAACGCAATCGCGGCCGGGCCGTCCCACGGTTCCATCATCGCCGCGTGGTACTCGTAGAACGCGCGTCGCGCGTCGTCCATCGTCGTGTGCTGCTCCCACGCCTCGGGAATCATCATCATTACCGCGTGCGCGAGCGGGTAGCCGCCCATCACCAGCAGTTCGAGCGCGTTGTCGAAGCAGGCGGTGTCCGACTGGCCGTCGTAGATCAGCGGGAAGAGCTTGTTCAGGTCGTCGCGCAGCACCGGCGAGGACATCACGCCTTCGCGGGCGCGGATCCAGTTGAAGTTGCCCTTGACCGTGTTGATCTCGCCGTTGTGCGCGATGAGCCGGTACGGATGGGCCAGTTCCCACGCCGGGAACGTGTTGGTCGAGAAGCGCTGGTGCACGAGCGCGATCGCCGACACGACGCGCGGATCGGCGAGGTCCGTGTAGTAGCGCCCGACCTGGTCGGCGAGCAGCAGGCCCTTGTAGACCACCGTGCGCGTCGAGATCGACGGCACGAAGTACTCCTTGCCGTGCTTAAGTTTCAGCGCCTGGATCTTGTGGCTGGCGGTCTTGCGGATCACGTAGAGCTTGCGCTCGAGCGCGTCCGGCACCATTACATCCGGTCCGCGGCCGATGAAGATCTGGCGGATGACAGGTTCGCGATCCTTCACCAGCGGCGACATCGGCATCTCGCGGTCGATCGGCACGTCACGCCAGCCGAGGACGACCTGGCCTTCCGCGCGGACCGTGCGCTCGAGTTCCTGTTCGCACGCCAGCCGCGACGCGTGTTCCCGCGGCAGGAAGATCATTCCGACCCCGTACTCGCCGGGGGGCGGCAGCGTCACGCCCTGCTTCGCCAGTTCCTCGCGGTAGAACGCGTCGGGGATCTGGATCAGGATTCCGGCGCCGTCGCCGCACAGCACGTCGGCGCCCACGGCGCCGCGGTGATCCAGGTTCTGCAGGATCAGCAGCGCCTGCTGCACCAACCCGTGGCTGGCCCGTCCCTTGATGTTCGCGACGAACCCGACGCCGCACGCGTCGTGCTCCTGGCTCGCTGAGTACAGGCCGTTCAGTCCGGCGTGTTCGAGGGTTTGGGGGTCGGTCATCGCGGCTCCAGTCAGGGCACCCTCGCGCAATCCGAGGGGGACCAATGACTTTACTGCGCCGCACCAACCCGGGCAAGGACAAAAATCGGGGTCTGACCCCGATTTTTGGCAAGGTTAACAGTAGGGCTTATTTAATTGGGGACAGAGTCGAGGTTTGGCAAACGCGGACGCCCTGCCTTGCGGGCGACCGGACGACGGCTCGGGGTCGCCCTGGCCACCGCATCGGCGGCGCCGAGGAGCCAGCCGCCGTGGGTGGACCGTCGAATCGTCGCGAGTTCGTCGTCCGAAGGTTCATGCTCGAACAGGTGCCGGTAGGCGGCCTGGCGTTCGAAGGGGGTGTTGCCAAGGGCCCAATAGACGGGGTGGTCGCTGATCAACGGGTCGACGGCCCGGCCCACATGGTGGGCATGGCTGGACCATCGGAACTCCGCCGGTCCATGGACGAGCCCGGCGCGGACCGGGTTCAACTCGATGTAGCGCATGCACGCCAGGAGGTAGCGGTCCGCTTCGACGACCGTCGACCGGTATCGACCCTCGAACAGGGCGCCGGTCCGCCCGTGCCGGTCGTTGAACCAGCGGACGTAGCGTCGGCCAAGGGACTGGACGGCTCGCCCCACATCCCCGGCCGCCTGCGGAGTGACGAGCAGGTGCACATGGTTCGGCATCAGCACATACGCATGGACCGCCAACCCGGCCGACGCCGCAATCTCCCGCAGCGCCGACAGGTACCGCTCACGGTCCGTGTCGTCGACGAAGATCGCGCGTCGGTCATTGCCGCGCTGGATCACGTGGTGAGGGAAGCCCGGGATCGTCAACCGGGGAAGCCGAGCCACTTCTGCTCCGAAATCGGGGTCTGACCCCGATTCTGCACTCGTCAGCCTTCGTCGATGGCGAACAGCCGCTGGTGCTCCTTCATCGCGTAGCGGTCGGTCATGCCGGCGACGTAGTCGGCGATCGCCCGCGCCCTGTCCTCGGCGGCGCGCGCCTGGTGATCGAGCGGAAGCAACCGCGGCTCATCGTGGAACGCGTGGAACAACTCGGTCACGACCCGTCGGGCCTTCGTCGTCATCCGCATGACACGGAAGTGGCGGTACAGGTTGTGCAACAGGAAGGCCTTCAGGGCGTCAGCCTCCTTCCGTACGTCGGGCGAGAACGCCGCGAGTGGCCCCGCCTGGCGGACGTCGTCGATGCTCGCCGGCTGGGCCGACCTGATCCGTCGGGCGGTCTCGGTCGCGAGGTCGACGATCAGCGCGTTGATCATCCGACGGACCGTTTCATTCACCATGCGGCGCTCGCCAATCCCCGGGAACTCCGCGCGCACCTCGCGTGCGTGGCGCGCGAACAGCGGGACATCCTCCAGCTGCGCCAGTTGCAGCAGGCCCGAGCGCAGCCCGTCGTCGATGTCGTGGTTGTTGTAGGCGATCTCGTCGGCGAGGTTGGCGATCTGCGCCTCGAGGCTCGGCTGCCGCTTGCGCAGGAAGCGCTCGCCGATCTCGCCGAGCTTGCGGGCATTCTCGAGCGAACAGTGCTTCAGGATGCCTTCGCGTGTCTCGAATGCGAGGTTGAGGCCGTTGAAGCCGCCGTAGCGCTCCTCGAGCTCGTCGACCACGCGCAGCGACTGCAGGTTGTGCTCGAATCCGCCGTGCTCCTTCATGCAATCGTGCAGCGCGTCCTGCCCTGCGTGCCCGAACGGCGTGTGCCCGAGGTCGTGCGCCAGGGAGATCGCCTCGACGAGGTCTTCGTTGACGCCGAGTTGCCGCGCGATCGCGCGACCGATCTGCGCAACCTCGAGCGAGTGCGTCAGCCGCGTGCGGAAGAGATCGCCTTCGTGATTGACGAAGACCTGCGTCTTGTACTCGAGCCGGCGGAACGCGCTGGAGTGGATCACCCGATCGCGGTCGCGCTGGAACACCGACCGCCCCGGCGCGTCCGGCTCGGCGTGGCGCCGGCCGCGCGAGAGCTCCGCGCGCGCGGCGTAGGGCGCGAGACCGCTGCCGTCCACTACCGGAACCCCCCGGCGAGCAGCGTTTCCCGCACGACCTGGTCGGGCACCGCCCGCTGCGCAGCGCGGCCGATCGCCTCCAGCACGATGTAGCGCACGGCCCCCGCCTCTGCCTTCTTGTCGCCACGCATGCTTTGCAGCGCATCGTCGGCACCGAGTCCCTCGATCCGCGGCGGAAGTCCGGCGAGCGCGATGGCGTGCTGCACTGCCTTGACGTCGCGCTCCGCAATCAGCCCGAGACGCTTCGACATGTCGGCCGCCAGCACCATTCCGCACCCGACCGCCTCGCCATGCAGCCACTGTCCATACCCGGTCAGCGCCTCGATCGCGTGCCCGAACGTGTGCCCCAGGTTCAGCAGAGCGCGCTCTCCCGACTCGCGCTCGTCGCGGCCCACCACGCCGGCCTTGATCTCGCAGGAACGGCCGATGGCGCGCGCAAGCGCCGCCGCCTCGCGTTCGCGCAGGGCCGGCAGGTCCGCGACCACGTCCTCGAAGTAGCCGGCGTCGGCAAGCAGTCCGTGCTTCAGGACTTCCGCGAGGCCGGCGGCGAGTTCGCGCGATGGCAGCGTCTGCAGGACATCGGTGTCCGACACGACGACACTCGGCTGGTGGAACGTGCCGATCAGGTTCTTTCCGCTTGGATGGTTGATGCCGGTCTTGCCGCCGACCGACGAGTCGACCTGCGCCAGCAGCGTCGTCGGCACCTGGACGACGCGGACGCCGCGCATGTAGATCGAGGCTGCGAAACCCGCGAGGTCCCCGATCACACCGCCACCGAGCGCGACCACCACGCTCCTGCGGTCGGCGCCGTGCGCCACGAGGGCGTCGAGGATGCACGCGATGCTGTCCCAGCGCTTGGTGCTCTCGCCGTCAGGCAGGCTGAGCAGGGTCGTTCTCGCCACGTCACGCAGGGCGGCGAGGGCCGCGTCGCCGTACAGCGGCGCCACGACTTCATTCGACACCACGAGGACGGACGTCGGCGCGAGCGGCGCCACGTACTCGGCAAGGCGGCCGAGCAGGCCTCCTCCGATGTGGATGGAGTACGTCCCGCCTGCCACGGCCACGGTGATGCTGCGCATCGCGCGATTCTACGGCGCGGCCTGCACGAGCCGACGGACTGCGGGCTCCTCGAGAAGCCGGCGGACGAGGCGCCTCGGGTTGGCCGACGCGGACTGGAACGTCAGATGGGCGGTCTCCTCGTACAGCGGCTGGCGCTGCGCGAGCAGTTCGTCGATGCGCGAGCGCGGATCGGCCGTCTGCAGCAAGGGGCGCGAGCGGTCGTTGCGGGTGCGCCGGTGGATCTCCTCGCCGGTCGCGCGCAGGTACACCACCAGCCCGCGTTCCTTCAGCCGCCTTCGCGTGTCGGCGTTCAGCACGGCCCCGCCGCCGGTCGCCAGGACGATGCCCGGACGCTGTGTCAGCTCGTCGAGCAGCGCCGACTCGCGCCTGCGGAAGCCCTCTTCGCCTTCGACCGAGAAGATCGTCGCGATCAGCACTCCGCTGCGTGCCTCGAGCTCGCGATCGGCATCGATGAAATCGAAGCCGAGTGCGTTGGCCAGGAGGCGCCCGACGGTGGTCTTGCCCGCACCCATCATGCCGACCAGGAACACGGAGCGAGGTGACTCGTTCATCGCGCGAAGCGTACGTGAATGCGCACGGCCAAAAAAAGGGCCGCCTCGCGGGCGGCCCTCGTTGAAGCGTCCTGCCTCACTTCATCGCGGCGTTGATCTTCTCGGAGATCACGCGGGGCGTGATGAAGATGATCAGCTCGGTGCGGTCGCTGATCCTGCTCGTGTTCTTGAAGAGATAGCCCACCACCGGGAGATCCCCAAGGAGCGGAACCTTCGTCACGGTGGTCCGTTCCTGCTGCTCGTAGATTCCGCCCAGCACCACGGTGCCGCCGTTCTCCACCAGGACCTGCGTCTGCACGTTCTTCGTGTCGATGGCGGGGCCCGACAGCGTCTCCTGGCCGCGCGTGTCCTTGTTCACCCTGACGTCGAGGAAGATTCCGCCTTCCGGCGTGATCTGCGGCGTGACCTCCAGCTTCAGGACAGCCTTGCGGAATTCGACAGCGGTCGCTCCGCTCGACGTTGCATTCTGGTACGGAATCTCCGTGCCCTGCTCGATCGTCGCCTTGACCTTGTCGGCGGTGACGACGCGCGGACTCGAGATGACCTTGCCGCGGCCATCGGCCTCGAGCGCGGTCAGTTCGAGGTTGATCAGGCGCGTCAGGCTGCTGTTGAACAGCGTCAGGGCGAACTGGCCCGGATTGAAGCCGCCGATGCCGCCCGCCGGAAGGTTGACGTTGCTCGGGACGGTCCGCACGCTGCCCGGCGTGCCCGGAAGCGTGCCGAAGATGTTCTGGCCGCCGATCGCCGACTCGTTGTTGGCCTTGCCGTAGCCGAGGCGCACGCCCAGGTTGCGGCTGAACTTGTCGTCGGCCTCGACGATCCGGGCTTCGATCAGCACCTGCGGGACGGCCACGTCGACCCGCTGAAGCAGCCGTCGCACGTCCTCGAGTCGGGCCGCCGTGTCCTGCACGAACAGCTGGTTGGTGCGCGTATCGACCACGACCGTGCCGCGCTTCGACAACATGCGCTGC
>JBFZCF010000057.1:0-11177 GCA_041308065.1 Burkholderiales bacterium | reverse complement strand
CGGCACAGGCGCTGGACCGCCGTGAGGATCGCGTTGTCGCCGCATCCGCTGCACCAGCGCGGCACGCCGCCCTCGTAGTCCTCGAGGGTGTGGTGTTCCTCGTGCAGCTTGATGATGAGTTGGCTGAGTGCGGAGCCCATCGTCTACTTTCCTTCGCTCGGATTCATTCGGCCAGCTTGGCGCGGAGGGCCGCCGCCACCTGGCCCGGCTTGATCGGCTGGCCCTTGGCCTCGGTCCAGCAGTCCACGTCGACCAGGGTGCGCGCGCGCAGCATCATCGCCAGCGGCGCATAGCGGCGGTTCTCCTCGTCGATCACTTCGTCTTCCGCGGGGCGGTCCGCCCACGTGCCTTCGACGGTCATGACCTTCCGGAACCGCTTGAAGATGCCCTTGATGCCCGACGGCATCGGCTGGATGAAGCGCATCTGCAGCGCGGAGACCTTGAGCCCTTCGTCGCGCAGGCGCTGCACCGCTTCCTCGATGACGCCCTGCGTGCTGCCCCAGCCGACGACCAGCAGGTCGCCCTCCGGGTCGCCGAACACTTCCGGCGTCCTCAGCGTCTTCTGCAGCGTGGCGAGCTTCAGGCTGCGCATGCGCAGCCCTTCCTCGTTGATGACCGGGTCGTACGCGACCTTGCTGTTGCGATCGTGCGCGAGGCCGGTGACGGTGTGCATCCCGTTCGGCTGGCCCGGCGAGAAGCGCCGCGCGATGCCGGTGATCTTGTCCCAGTCGTACGGCTTCGCGCCCTCGGGCAGCGGCGACTGGTCGATCGGCGGCGCCAGCCACTCGTCGTTGAATGCCGGGCGGGGGAAGGGCTGCTGGGCGGTGGCGAGGCTGGCGTCGGTCAGCACCACGACGACCATGTTGAACGTCTCGGCGATCTTGCGCGCGGTGATCATCGAGTAGAAGCAGTCCTCGATGCTCGTCGCCGCGAGCACGACCTTCGGCGCATCGCCGTGGCTGCCGTAGATCGACGTCAGCAGGTCCGCCTGCTCGACCTTGGTCGGCTGGCCGGTCGACGGCCCGCCGCGCTGCACGTTGACGACGACCAGCGGGATCTCCGCCATCACCGCCAGCCCGATGCCTTCCTGCTTCAGCGAGTAGCCGGGCCCGGACGTGATGGTCACCGCGCAACGGCCGGCGTAGGAGGCACCGATCGCGAACGCGCACGCCGCGATCTCGTCCTCGGCCTGGTGCACGATGCCGCCGACGCGCTCGAAGCACTCGGACAGGTAGTGCGACGCCGACGTCGCCGGCGTGATCGGGTACATCGCGCAGATGTCCATCCCGGAGGCAAGCACGCCGAGCGCGACGGCGGTGTTGCCGTTGACGACGATCTGCGGCACCTTGGACTTCTCGGCCGGGATCTCGTACTTGAAGTCGAGGTTGGCTTCGCCCCAGGCGTGACCGGCCTCCATCAGCCGCACGTTGGAGTCGATGACCTTCTGGTCCTTCTTGCCGAAGGTGAGTGCGATCTGGTCGCGCGCCAGTTGCAGGTCCAGGCTGTAGATGCTGGCCAGCACCCCCAGCACGAACATGTTCTTGCCGCGCCGTGCGTCGCTCATCAGCGCGCGGCACTGCTTCTCCAGCGGCAGGGGAATCACCCGGAAGCCGGCGTCCTTCAGCGCCTTCACCGCGTCGGCGTACGTCTTGGCGATGACCGGGTCGCGGTGCTCGCCCCACATGTTCTCGAGCAGGATCGTTGCGCCCGGCTTCAGTTCGCCGGCGCGCACGCGTCCGAGCAGCACCTGCTCGTTGAACGCGACGACGAGGTCGGTTTCGTCGCCGCCGTTGTTGACGTGGCCGGATCCGACCCGGATGCGGATGCCGCTCGCGCCGGCGACGCTGCGCGCCGGCGGCTGGATCTCGGCCGGGATGATCTCGACCGTCCAGATGCCGTTGCCGCTGCGCGCGGCGATCGACGCGAAGGCCTGTCCGCAGCGCTGGGCGCCTTCGCCGGAGTCGCTGATGACCTCGACGATGTGCTCAGGCAGCCTGACGGCCGACTTGGTGGATGGGGTGCCCCCGGGAGCGAGTACTGCGGCATTCATGCGCGTTCCTTCTTACGAATTCATCAGCCGACCCGGATCTGCGCAAAGCCGTGTTCGGCGCGCGGGATGCCGAACAGCGAACCTTCGGCGCCCGCGTCGTACACGGAGTCACTGTCGCGCAGGCCGAGGTAGGCCTTCATGGCGCGGGCGGCCCTGCGGCCGGCGCCCATTGCCTGGATCACGGTCGCGGCGCCGGTGACGATGTCACCACCGGCCCAGACGCCCGCGATCGAGGTCGCGAGACTGTCGTCGGCCGCGATGTAGCCCCACTTGTTGAGTTTCAGCTTCGACGTCTGGCCGAGGATGGGGTTGGCGTTGGTGCCGATGGCGAACACGACCATGTCGGCCTCGAACTCGAACTCGCTGCCGGGCACGACGACCGGACGGCGGCGCCCGGACTCGTCCGGCTCGCCGAGTTCCATCTTCACGCAGCGCAGGGCGCGGACCCGGTTCTTCTCGTCGCCGAGGATCTCGACCGGACTGGTGAGCCAGTTGAAGTCGACGCCTTCCTCTTCCGCGTGATGAATCTCCTCGACGCGCGCCGGCGCTTCCTTCTTCGAGCGGCGGTAGATGCAGTGGACGCTTTCGGCGCCGAGGCGGAGGGACACGCGCAGTGCGTCCATCGCGGTATTGCCCGCGCCGATCACCGCGACGTGCTTGCCCGGCTGCAGCGGCGTGTCGAAATTCGGGAAGTCGCGCGCCCGCATCAGGTTGCAGCGGGTGAGCAGCTCGTTCGCGGAGAGCACGCCGTTCAGCGACTCGCCCGGGATGCCCATGAAGCTCGGATAGCCGGCACCGGTGCCGATGAAGACGGCGTGGAACCCCATCTCGCCCACCATCTGTTCGATCGTGAACAGGCGGCCGACCAGCGTGTTGCACTCGAACTTCACGCCGAGATTCATGACCTTGTTGATCTCGGCGTCGATGACGTCGTTGGGCAGGCGGAAGTCCGGGATGCCGTACTTCAGCACCCCGCCCGGCGTGTGGAATGCCTCGTAGACGATCACTTCGCAACCGGCCTTGGCCATGTCGGCCGCGCACGCCATTCCGGCCGGCCCCGCGCCGACGATGCCGACCTTGTAGCCCGACGGCTCGATGTAAGGGACGTTCTCCCAGCCCTCGGCGATCGCCATGTCGCCGACGAAGCGCTCGAGCCGGCCGATGGCCACGGGCTCCAGCGTCTCGCCCACCGTGCACACGCCTTCGCACTGGTTCTCCTGCGGGCACACGCGCCCGCAGATCGACGGCAGCAGGTTGGTGTCGGTGATGATGTCGTACGCGCCGTTGTAGTGCTTCTCGGTGATCTTCGCGATGAAGTTCGGGATGTCGATGCTGACCGGGCAGCCGCGCACGCACGGCTGGTCCGGGCACATGAGGCAGCGCTCCGCCTCGCGCAGGGCGTCCTCGAGGCGGTAGCCGCAGGCGACCTCCTGGAAATTCTTCGCCCGGATCTGCGGATCCTGCTCCGGCATCGGCGTCCGCTCCTGTGGAATGGTGCGGATCGTCTTCTTCTTCGCAGTCGCCATCGTCCCTCCTAGGCGTCCGCGGCCGGGCGTGCGTCGAGCACCGAGGCCTTGAGGTCGACCACCTTGTCAGCGCGAATGCGGCACGACTCCTGCCAGCGTTCGACCGCCTCGAGCTCGGTCTGCTTGTAGCGGCCGAGGCGCGCCATCAGGTCGTCGAAGTCCACCTTGTGGCCGTCGAAGTCCGGCCCGTCGACGCAGGCGAACTTCACCTGCTCGCCGACCTTCACGCGGCAACCGCCGCACATCCCGGTGCCGTCGACCATGACGGGGTTCAGGCTGACGATGGTCCTGATGCCGAGCGCCCGGGTTGTCTCCGAACAGCCCTTCATCATGATGGGGGGGCCGATGGCGACGACTTCGTCGATGTCGGAGTGCTTCGCCGCCGCCTGCTTGATGCCCTCGGTGACGAGGCCCTTGATGCCCGCCGACCCGTCGTCCGTGCAGACGATCAGCTCATCGCAGACCGCGCCGAACTTGTCCTGCCAGAACATCAGGTCCTTGTTGCGGAAGCCGATCACGCCGATCACGTAGGCGCCGCTCTCCTTGTAGGCGCGCGCCTGCGGATAGACCGGCGCGACGCCGAGGCCACCCCCGACGCAGACGACCTTCTTCGCCTTGCCGATGTGGCTCGGAATGCCCATCGGGCCGACCATGGCGAAGAGGCTGTCGCCGACCTTCAGGTTGGCCTGCATCTCCTTCGTGGTCTTGCCGACGGCCTGGATGACCAGGGTGATCGTGCCGCGTTCGCGGTCGAAGTCGGCGATGGTGAGCGGAATCCGCTCGCCATGCTCCGTCTCCATCACGATGACGAACTGCCCGGGCTGGGCCGCCCGGGCCATCTGCGGATGGGCCACCTCGAGCATGTAGGTGACGTCCGAGTAATCCTCGCGCGCAACGATCCGGAAGCCGGATCCCGCGTTCGCCTGCGCCATGGTGTGTCTCCCCGTGCGCTGTGGGATTGCCGCGCACCCGTCTGGCGCGGGGCAGCGCGGACTGAGGCGAACTACCTCACGTAAGCGAGAGCTTCAATTGCAACGGACCCGTTGACATTGATCTGTCGCAATCGCGTCCCAGTCCGTGGGAAGGCGTTCCAGCCAGCAAAAACGCGCCGGCTGGAAGCCGCCTGCGGCGGGGTCAGGTCAGCTCGGCGTTGATCGCCTCGAGCACTCCGGCGCCGGGGCAGAGATCAGCCTCGGCGAGGCGGTTCAGCGGCGTGCCGACCGTGTTGAGGTGATCGTGCAGATCGTCGGCGGAGGGATCGACGAACAGCAGTCCCGTGACGACCTCGCCGCGGGCCTGGTGGGCCGTTATGTGGCTGATGGCGGCCAGGCGGTCGCCCGGGTCGTAGCCGTCCGCGAGCTTGCGCAGGCGCAGCCGGCTGCCGTCGTGCTGCGTGATCTCGATCACTTCGCCCGGCGCGTAGGCGGCAGTGATGGGGTCGTGCTTCGGCATGAAGTCGAGCCGGTTCACCGCATCGTTGTGGGCGCGGATGTAGTCGTAGCTCTTGGTGCTGCCAGCGTGGTTGTTGAACGCGACGCAGGGACTGATCACGTCGAGCAAGGCCGCGCCGCGATGATTCAGCGCCCCCTTGATCAGCGGCACCAGCTGCTCCTTGTCACCCGAGAACCCGCGCGCCACATAGGTGACGCCGAGTTGCAGCGCCAGCGACACCATGTCGATCGGGGCGTCGCGATTGACCGCGCCGCGCTTGGACTTCGAGCCCTGGTCGGCGGTGGCGGAGAACTGGCCCTTGGTGAGTCCGTACACGCCGTTGTTCTCGCAGACGTACGTCATGTTGACGCCACGCCGGATCAGGTGCGCGAACTGCCCGAGGCCGATCGATGCGGAGTCGCCGTCGCCCGAGACGCCGAGGTAGAGCAGGTCGCGATTCGCGAGGTTCGCCCCGGTCAGCACGGAAGGCATGCGGCCGTGGACCGAGTTGAAGCCGTGCGAGTTGCCGAGGAAGTAGTCCGGCGTCTTCGACGAACAGCCGATGCCGGACAGCTTGGCCACGCGGTGCGGCTCGATCGCCAGTTCCCAGCAGGCCTGGATGATCGCCGCCGAGATCGAGTCGTGGCCGCAGCCGGCGCACAGCGTCGAGATCTTCCCTTCGTAGTCGCGCCGCGTGTAGCCGAGGCGATTCGCGGGCAGCGTGGGATGGTGGAGCTTCGGCTTTGCGAGGTAGGTCATGGGGTTTCCTTACGCGGCCCGGCCGCCCTGCAACGGCCGGACGCTGGTGCCCGGCATCCGGTCCCGGACGGCCTGCACGATGAAGCGCGCGGTGATCGGCGTGCCGTCGTAGTGCAGGATCGGCACCAGCCTCGATGGATCGACCTGCAACTCGTTGACCAGCATCGACCGCAGCTGCGCATCCCGGTTCTGCTCGACCACGAACACCTGCTCGTGCTGCTCGATGAACGCCTTGACCGAGTCCGGGAACGGGAAGGCGCGGACGCGCAGGCGGTCGAGGTGCACGCCCGACTGCTCGAGCGCGCCGAGCGCCTCGCTCATCGACGGGCTGGTCGAGCCGAAGTAGATGACTCCGTGCGTGGTCTTGTGGCTGGTGCGCCGGACGATCGGCTGCGGCACGAGGCGCTTGGCGGTGTCGAACTTCCTGAGCAGCCGCTCCATGTTGTACAGGTAGTCGGTCCCGGCCTCCGAGTAGCGCGCGTGTCCGTCCTTGGTCGTGCCGCGCGTGAAGTACGCTCCCCGCGTCGCATGTGCGCCGGGCAGGGTGCGGAAGGGGATGCCGTCGCCGTCGACGTCGAGATAGCGGCCGAAGTCCTTGCCGGCATCCAGATCGGTCGCGTTCATCAGCTTGCCGCGGTCGTAGCGCCGGCTGTCGTCCCACGCGAGCGGAGCGCACAGCCGGTGATTCATGCCGATGTCGAGGTCGGACATCACGAAGATCGGTGTCTGCAGCCGCTCCGCCAGGTCGAGCGCGGCCGCCGTGAACTCGAAGCATTCGTGCGGATCTTCCGGGAACAGCAGCACGTGCTTGGTGTCGCCGTGCGACGCGTACGCGCACGCGAGCAGGTCGGACTGCTGCGTCCGCGTCGGCATGCCCGTCGACGGACCACCGCGCTGCACGTTGACGATCGTTGCCGGAATCTCGGCGAAGTAGGCGAGTCCGATGAACTCGGCCATCAGGGACACGCCCGGGCCGGAGGTCGCGGTGAACGCGCGCGCGCCATTCCAGCCCGCGCCGATCACCATGCCGATCGAGGCCAGTTCGTCCTCGGCCTGCACGATCGCGAACTTGTTCCTGGCGGTGGCCTTGTCGACGCGGTAACGGCTGCAGTACTTCTGGAAGGCCTCGGCGACGGACGACGATGGCGTGATCGGGTACCAGGCGCAGACCGTCGCGCCGCCGTACACCGCCCCGAGGGCGGCGGCCGCGTTGCCTTCCATGAAGATGCGATCGCCGACGTTGTTGCGACGTTCGACCTTCAGACCCAACTCGCCGGCGAGGTGCTCGTCGGCGTAGTGGCGGCCCGTCAGGAAGGCCTCGAGGTTGGGCTTGATCAGTTTGTCCTTGCCCTTGTACTGCTCGCCGAGCAGCTGCGCGATCACTTCCGGCTCGATGCCGAGCAGTGACGCCAGGACGCCGACGTACATGATGTTCTTCAGGAGCTGGCGCTCCTTCGGATCGGCGAACTTGCCGGCCGCGATCGCGGTGAGCGGCACGCCGATCGCATGGACATCGGGGCGGAAGCGCGCCGGGGGAATCGGCTTCGTGCTGTCGTAGAGCAGGTAGCCGCCGGGCTCGATCTCCTGCAGGTCGCGGTCCCAGGTCTGCGGGTTCATCGAGACCATCAGGTCGACGCCGCCGCGGCGACCGAGGTGTCCCTGTTCGGTCACCCGCACTTCGTACCAGGTGGGCAGGCCCTGGATGTTCGACGGAAAGATGTTGCGCGGCGACACCGGCACGCCCATCCGCAGGATGCTGCGTGCGAACAGTTCGTTCGCGGACGCCGACCCCGAACCGTTGACGTTGGCGAACTTGACGACGAAGTCGTTGGTGGCCGTGATGCCGCGACGGCGGATCACGGGGCCGCTGGTTCGCGGGCCCGGGCGGCCTTCGTCCGGGACGCTCATGCCGCCTCCCTGTGCATTGGACGGCCACCGCGGCCGGCGTGCGTCATCTCGATCAGGAACTTCTGCATGTCCCACGCGCCGGTCGGGCAGCGCTCGGCGCACAGGCCGCAGTGCAGGCAGACGTCCTCGTCCTTCACCATCACGCGGCCGGTCTTCAGGTCGCCCGAGACATACAGCGACTGTCCGGCATTGAGGGCGGGCGCGCGGAGCCGCGGCCTCAGGTCCGCTTCATCCCCATTGGCCGTGAAGTTGATGCAGTCGGTGGGGCAGATGTCGACACACGCGTCGCACTCGATGCACTGCTCGGCGGTGAACACGGTCTGGACGTCGCAGTTCAGGCAGCGCTGCGCTTCCTTCCATGCGGTGGCAGGGTCGAATCCGAGTTCGACTTCCACCCGGATGCTCCTGAGCGACTGGCTGACGTCGCGCCACGGCACCTTGAAGCGCGCGTCGGGCGCGACTTCATTGTCGTAGCTCCACTCGTGGATGCCCATCTTCTGCGAGACGAGGCTCACCCCGGGCGCGGGTCGTTCGCGGACGTCCTCGCCGTGCAGGAACTTGTCGATCGAGATGGCGGCGTCGTGTCCCTGCGCGACGGCCCAGATGATGTTCTTCGGACCGAGTGCGGCGTCGCCACCGAAGAACACCCTGGGCAGCGTCGACTGCAGCGTCGTCCTGTCGAGGACGGGCATGCCCCACTGGTCGAACTCGATGCCCGCGTCGCGCTCGATCCAGGGGAAGGCGTTCTCCTGGCCCACCGCGACCAGCACTTCGTCGCACGCGTGGATCGGGTCCGGTTCGCCCGTGGCGATCAGGGCGCGGTGGCCCTTGGCGTCGTAGACCGCCTTCACCTTCTCGAAGCGCATCCCGGTGAGCCGGCCGTTCTCGTGCATGAAGGCCTTGGGCACGAGGTAGTCGAGGATCGGAATGCCCTCGTGCATCGCATCTTCCTTCTCCCACGGCGAGGCCTTCATCTCCGCGAAGCCCGAGCGCACGATCACCTTGACGTCTTCGCCGCCCAGCCGCTTCGCGGTGCGGCAGCAGTCCATCGCCGTATTGCCGCCGCCGAGCACGATCACGCGCCGGCCGACCGACGTGACGTGGCCGAAGGACACCGAGGCGAGCCAGTCGATGCCGACGTGGATCTTCTTCGCCGCTTCCTTGCGGCCCGGAACGTTCAGGTCGCGTCCGCGCGGCGCCCCCGATCCGATGAAGACCGCGTCGAACTTCTCGGCGAGCAGCGACTTCATCGACTCGATCCGCACGCCGCCGCGGAACTCGACGCCCAGCCCGAGCACGTAACCGGTCTCCTCGTCGATCACTTCCTCCGGCAGCCGGAACCGTGGAATCTGCGTGCGGATCATTCCGCCGGCTTTCGGATCCTGGTCGAACACGGTGACGTGGTAACCGAGAGGCGCAAGGTCGCGCGCGACGGTCAGCGATGCCGGACCGGCGCCGACGCAGGCCACCCGCCGGCCGTTCATGGGACCGAGCCGTCGGGGCAGCCGGCCCGTGATGTCATCCTTGAGATCCGCGGCGACGCGCTTCAGGCGGCAGATGGCGACCGGTTCCGGACGCTCGGCCTGTTGCTGTTCGACCCGTCCGCGCCGGCACGCCGGCTCGCACGGCCGGTCGCAGGTGCGGCCGAGGATGCCGGGGAAGACATTCGAGGTCCAGTTCACCATGTATGCGTCGGCGTAGCGGCCGGCCGCGATCAGGCGGATGTACTCGGGGACGGGAGTGTGGGCGGGGCAGGCCCATTGGCAATCCACGACGCGATGGAAATACTCCGGATTCCGGATGTCCGTCGGCTGCACGCGTGTCTCCTTGCGTCGACCGTCATGGCGGTCGCGGCTTATCTACGAGTGGAGGCAGTGTATGCCGGGGTACCCCGGGGAGCACCACCCGGGGACGGTCCGCGGCATCGATGCGACAGACGGATGGCGGGCGGGAGCCCGGTGGTAGCATCCGCGTTTCGCCGCGGGGGCTCGAGGTCGCCGCCGGCGGAATGACTCGGCAGCGAGACCGGAATCCGGAACCGCTGTCGCCGACGAGCCCACGTCTCGAGTATGGGCTTGGCGGGCATCTCGAACGAGAAACTCGTTTTTTCAGGTGAAGCCGATGATGAGACAGTTCCAGGTCAACTCGTACCTGTTTGGCGGCAATGCGCCGTACGTCGAGGAGCTGTATGAGCGCTACCTCGACAATCCGGGCTCCGTGCCCGAGAAGTGGCGCGCGTACTTCGACCAGATGCAGCTGGTCCCGGCGGCCGACGGCTCGCCGGACTCGCGCGACATCGCCCACGCTCCGATCGTCGAGTCGTTCGCGCAACGCGCCAAGGCCAATGCCTTCGTGCCGAAGGTGGCGTCGAGCGACCTGTCGGTCGCGCGCAAGCAGGTCCACGTCCAGTCGATCATCGCGGCCTACCGGTTCCTCGGCAACCGCTGGGCGAACCTGGATCCGCTGCAGCGGCAGGAACGCCCCGTCATTCCCGAGCTGGAGCCCGCGTTCTACGACCTGACCGAAGCCGACATGGACACGGTGTTCGCGGCCGCGAACACGTACTTCGGGCAGGAGAACATGACGCTGCGTGACCTGATCAAGGCGCTGCGCGACACATACTGCTGCAACCTCGGCGTCGAGTTCATGTACATCTCCGATCCCGCGCAGAAGCGCTGGATCCAGCAGCGCCTCGAATCGATCCGTTCGACGCCCACCTTCACCGCCGAGCAGAAGCGCCACATCCTCGAGCGCCTGACGGCGGCCGAAGGGCTCGAGCGCTACCTGCATACCAAGTACGTCGGCCAGAAGCGCTTCTCGCTCGAAGGCGGCGAGAGCTTCATCGCGGCGATGGACGAGCTGGTCCAGCGCGGGGGCGCCAAGGGCGTGCAGGAGATCGTCATCGGCATGGCCCATCGCGGCCGCCTGAACGTGCTGGTGAACACGCTCGGCAAGATGCCGAAGGAGCTGTTCGCGGAGTTCGAGGGCAAGGCCGCGTCCGATCTGCCGGCGGGCGACGTCAAGTACCACAACGGCTTCTCGAGCGACATCACGACGGCTGGCGGGCCGGTGCACCTGTCGCTGGCCTTCAATCCGTCGCACCTGGAGATCGTCAACCCGGTCGTCGAAGGCTCGGTGCGCGCGCGGCAGGAGCGGCGCGGCGACAAGGAGGGCGACACGGTGCTGCCGGTGCTGGTGCACGGCGACGCGGCCTTCGCCGGCCAGGGCGTCGTGATGGAGACACTGAACCTAGCGGAGACGCGCGGCTACGGCACCGGCGGCACGGTGCACATCGTCATCAACAACCAGATCGGCTTCACCACCTCGGATCCGCGCGACACGCGTTCGACGATGTACGCGACCGACGTCGTGAAGATGATCGAGGCGCCGGTGTTCCACGTGAACGGCGACGATCCGGAAGCCGTGGTGTTCGCGACGCAGCTGGCGATGGACTACCGGCAGGAGTTCAACAAGGATGTCGTGATCGACATCATCTGCTTCCG
>JBFZCF010000056.1:0-11520 GCA_041308065.1 Burkholderiales bacterium | reverse complement strand
CAACAAAAAGGGCGCCGAGGCGCCCTGATTGCTGCAGCGAAGCGAGAGGCTTCCGCTACTGGACCTTGGCGCCCTTGCGCAGGCCTTCGACGTACTGCTGAACCCGCTGCTGCTGCAGTCCCTCGCGGATCTGCGGCGCGACCTGTTCCATCGGCGGGAACTGCGTGTCGCGCACGTCGTCGAGGCGGATGACGTGCCAGCCGAACTGGGTCTGCACCGGCGTCTCGGTGAACTGGCCCTTGTTGAGCTTGGTCATCGCCTCGGAGAACGGCTTCACGAACGAATCGGGGGCGGCCCAGTCGAGATCGCCGCCATTCGCCGCCGAACCGGTGTCCTTCGACTTCTTGGCGAGTTCCTCGAACTTCGCGCCTTTCTTCAGGTCGGCGACGATCGCCTTGGCGTCGTCTTCCTTCTCGACCAGGATGTGGCGGGCGCGGTATTCCTTGCCGCCGACCTTGGCCTTCTGCTGCTCGTAGGCCGCCTTGATGTCGGCGTCGGTGACCGGCTTCTTTTCCATCTCGTCGCGCAGCAGCGCCTGGATCAGCGTGTTCTGGCGCTGCACGTCGAGCATGAACTTGACGTCGGGCTTGTCCGGGATGCCGCGCTTGGTGGCTTCCTGCAGCAGGACCTCGTTCTGGATCAGCCGCTCCTTGACCATCTTGCGCATGTCGGGCGAGTCAGGCTGGCCTTGCTTGGTCAGCTCCTTGACCCACGCGTCTTCGCGCGCCTTGGGGATGGGTTTGCCGTTCACGACGGCGACGTTCTGCGCCAGGGCCAGGCCGCTGGCCAGCGCCAGGGTCGCAAATAGGACGGTACGTTGCATAGGGGTGATCAATGTCCAGGAGGGTGAGCGGGGTTGGACGCTCCGGCGCGGCGTTTGGTTTCGCCCGGCGCCAGGAGGACCATGGCGAGCGCGTGAATGTCGCGCTGCATCAATGTGGCGAGAGCATCATACACGAGACGGTGCCGCTCGATGCGCGACTTGCCCTCGAACCGCGGGCTGACCAGGCGGAGGTTGTAGTGCCCGCCGCCGCTCGCCGCGCCCGGGTGTCCCGCGTGACGGGCACTGTCGTCCTCGATGGAAATCTCGACGGGCGCAAGCGCCTGGAGCCGGTCGCGCATCCGATCAACGGTTCCTTCAGGCATCCGTCGTTTCCTCCTTCAGGTGACGCGACAGGTAGACGCCGAGGCCGAGCATGAAGGCCAGGGTGAGCCCGAACAGCCCGAACAGCTTGAAGTTCACCCAGACCTCGGTCGACACGGAGAACGCGACGGCAAGATTGATCACGCCCATCGCGCCGAAGAAGCCGACCCACGCCGCCATCAGCCGGTCCCACACCGGGGCGGGCACGTCGATCTGCTCCGACAGCAGCGACTTCACGAGGTTCTTCTTCCAGATGACCCGGCCGGCGAGGAGCGCGCCGGCGAACAGCCAGTACAGGATCGTGGGCTTCCACTTGATGAACGTCTCGTCGTGGAACCAGATCGTGGCCCCGCCGAAGATCACGATCACCGCGAGGCTGATCCACAGCATCGGCTCGACGCGGCGACCACGCCCGAGCAGCCAGCCGACCTGGGCGATCGTCGCGACGATGGCGGCGGCGGTGGCGAGCAGGATGGGCGCCTGGTCGGGCGGCACCCGTCCGTCCCCGACCAGTCCGCCCAGCACGCTCGTGGCGAGCGCGAGCGACTGCGACGGAAACGACGACGCGAGCTTGAATGTCGCGAAGAACAGGATGACGGGGAACAGATCGAACAGCAGCTTCATCAGGCGCCTTGGTCGGAGGGCGTGGGCGTCGTCGGCCCGATGGGCTTCGGCTCGAACTTCAGCGACGCGGAGTTGATGCAGTAGCGCAGGCCGGTGGGCGGCGGGCCGTCCGGAAAGACGTGGCCGAGGTGGGCGTCGCAGACGTTGCACAGGATCTCGGTGCGGACCATCCCGTGGCTCGAATCGCGCTCCTCCCGCACGTTCTCCGGGTCGAGCGCCTTGAAGTAGCTCGGCCAGCCGCAACCCGAGTCGAACTTGGTGTCGGAAGCGAAAAGCGCCGTGCCGCAGCACACGCAGCGGTAGATGCCTTCCTCGTGGTGGTCCCAGTAGCGGCCCGTGAACGCGCGCTCGGTCGCACTCTCGCGTGTCACCGAGTACTCCATCGGGGACAGCTGCCGGCGCCACTCGGCGTCGGGCTTCTTCACCTTGTCCATGCAGTCTTCCTCATGACGAACACGACAGTTCGAGCGTGCGCGCCCAGTCGGGCGGCTCCGCCGCGTACGCCTCGAATTCCGGCTGCTCGTCGAACGGCCGCTCCAGCACCTTCAGCAGCCGCGCCACTTCGCCGAAGTCGCGCTCGCCGTCGTCGCCGCGCGCCTTGCCGATCGCGATTTCCGCGAGGTGATTGCGCAGCACGTACTTGGGATTCACGCGATCCATCCGCGCGCGCCGCGCGGCATCGTCGCTGCCCTCCGCGCGCAGGCGGGCGCGGTAGCGCGTGGCCCACGCGTCGAACGCCGGCCGGTCGATCACGAGGTCGCGCACCGGCGCGTCCTGCGCGGCGTCCGTCGCATCGCTGCGCAACTGAGACAAGCGCCGCCAGAAGCGGGGCCAGTCGGCGTGGCTGGCGTTCAGCAGGTCGATCAGGGCGCTGACGAGCGCCTCGTCGTCCGCCTGCCGCGTCGACAGTCCGAGCTTGGCATGGAAGACGTCGTCGATCGCGCGCGAGTACTCCTCGACGAAGGCGTCGATCGCGGCCTTGGTCGCGTCGAGGTCGTCCGTCAGCGGCACCAGCGCCTGTCCGAGCGCGTACAGGTTCCAGTGCGCGATCTGCGGCTGCATGTTGTAGGCGTAGCGGCCGTGCGAGTCGCTGTGGTTGCAGACGTAGCCCGCGTCGAACGCGTCCATGAAGCCGAACGGCCCGTAGTCGATCGTCAACCCGAGGATGGACATGTTGTCCGTGTTAAGCACGCCGTGGCAGAACCCCACGCCCTGCCACTGCGCGAACAGGCGCGCCGTCCTGCGCGCGACCTGCTCCAGGAAGTGCAGGTAGGGCTGGGGAGCCTCCCGACTCCCGGGGTAGAAGCGGTCGATCACGTAATCGGCCAGATGCCTCAGCGCGTCGTGCTGCTCGGTCCAGTAGAAGTACTCGAAGGACCCGAAGCGCACGAAGCTCGGCGCCATCCGGGTGGCGACGGCCGCGGTCTCGACGGTCTCGCGCACGACGGGAGTGTCGGAGCCGACCACCGCCAGCGCGCGGGTGGACGGAATCCCGAGGTGATGCAGCGCTTCGGAGCACAGGAACTCGCGGATCGACGAGCGCAGCACGGCGCGGCCGTCGCCCATCCGGGAGTACGGTGTCTTCCCGGCCCCTTTCAGTTGCAGCTCCCAGTGTTCTCCGTCGGGACCGACCGCCTCGCCGAGCAGGATCGCCCGGCCGTCCCCGAGCCGGGGCACGTAGACGCCGAACTGGTGGCCGGAATAGACGGCGGCAAGCGGCTCCGCCCCGGCGACCGGCCGGTTGCCGGTCAGCGCCTCGATGGTGGCGCCGGATCGCAGGAGGGCCGGGTCGAGACCGATCAGCTGTGCCGCGGACTCGGAGACCGCGACGAGGTACGGATCGGCCAGCGGCGTGGGCTGCAGCCGCGTGTGGAACATCCCCGGTAAACGGGCGAAGGAGTTGTCGAAACGCAGGCCGAGTTCGACCCCCGGCACGACAGCCGTATCGGTCGAGGTCAACGGGAGGGCGACAGGGGCGTCCAACGGGGTCTCCGGGGGGAGGGGCATTCTACGGGGCGGGCCGACGCGCGCGCCGCGGCGCATCGCCCGCAACGTTCGACTTGACGCGCCGCGGACGACTCCGGAGCATGTTGGGTCGAAGCCGGGCGAAAGCAACCATCAGGACCGCACGGAAGAACACACACAGGGAGACAGGAATCATGCTGCAAGGCCTGATGATGCAGATGCCGCTGACGATCTCGTCGCTGATCGTGCACGCGGACCGGCATCACGGCGACGCCGAGGTCGTTTCGCGTCGCGTCGAAGGAGACATTCACCGTACCACGTACAGGGAGATCCACCGTCGCTCCCGCCAGTTGGCCAACGCGCTCGCCGGCAGCGGCATCCGCATGGGCGACCGCGTCGCCACCATCGCGTGGAACGGCTACCGCCACATGGAGCTGTACTTCGCGGTCTCCGGCGCGGGCAGCGTCCTGCACACCATCAACCCGCGCCTGCATCCCGAGCAGATCGCCTGGATCGTCAACCACGCCGAGGACAGCGCGCTCTTCTTCGACCTGACCTTCCTGCCGATCGTGGAGGCCATTGCCGCGCACTGCACGACGGTGCGGCACTGGGTGCTGATGACCGACCGCGCCCACATGCCGGCGACGGCCAGGGTGCCGAACCTGCTGTGCTACGAGGACCTCGTCGGCAGCCATTCGGACAGGTTCAGCTGGCCCGACTTCGACGAGAACACCGCATCGTCGATGTGCTACACGTCGGGCACCACCGGCAATCCCAAGGGCGTGCTTTACAGCCACCGCTCGACGGTGCTGCACACGCTGGCCGCGGCGCTGCCGGACGCGCTCAACGTCTCGGCGCGCGACGTCATCCTGCCGGTGGTGCCGATGTTCCACGTCAACGCGTGGGGCCTGCCGTACGTCGGCGCGATGGTGGGCTGCAAGATGGTGTTCCCGGGCCCGCACCTCGACGGCAAGTCGCTGTACGAGCTGTTCGAGGCCGAGCAGGTGACGTGCTCGGCGGGCGTGCCGACGGTGTGGCAGGGCCTGCTCGCGCACACCGAGGCGAACAACCTGAAGTTCTCGTCGATGAACCGCACCGTGATCGGCGGTTCCGCCTGCCCGCCGGCGATGATCCGGCTGTTCGAGCAGAAGTACGGCGTCCACGTGCTCCACGCCTGGGGCATGACGGAGATGAGCCCGCTGGGCACCGCGTGCACGTTCAAGCCCAGGCACCTCGGAATGTCGCCCGAGGAGCAGTTGAGGATCCAGACCAAGCAGGGCCGGGTGCTGTTCGGCGTCGACATGAGGATCGTCGGCGACGACGGCGGCGACCTGCCGTGGGACGGCACCTCGTTCGGCGACCTGCTGGTGCGCGGGCCGTGGGTCCTGCGCGAGTACTTCAAGGGCGAGGGCGGCAACCCGTTGAAGACCGATGCCGAGGGACACGCCTGGTTCCCGACCGGCGACGTCGCGACCATCGACGCCGACGGCTACATGCACATCACCGACCGCAGCAAGGACGTGATCAAGTCGGGCGGCGAGTGGATCAGCTCGATCGAGATCGAGAACATCGCGGTGGCTCATCCGGCGGTCGCGATGGCGGCTTGCATCGCGGCCCGCCATCCGAAGTGGGATGAGCGCCCGCTGCTGGTCGTGATGAAGAAGCCCGACGCCGCGGTCAGCCGCGAGGAGCTGCTGGCGCACTACGAGGGCAAGGTCGCCAAGTGGCAGGTTCCGGACGACGTCGTGTTCGTCGATGCCATCCCGCTCGGCGCCACCGGCAAGATGCTGAAGGCCAGGCTGCGCGAACAGTTCAAGGACTATCGGCTGCCCACGGCCTGACGACGCGGTCACGCTGCCGACGCATGTCGGCAGTGCAACGTCAGGGTTCTTGCCTGCCTGCGCCTCTTGGTCCGGACCGCCCGGCTGAAGTATTCTGCCCCGCCTGACCGCCATCCGAAGCGGTCGAGCCGGACTCGAAACAAGACACGAGCCACAAGGAGACCACTGAATGAACCGCCGCTTTGCCCTTCGCTGGATCAACGCATTGATCGTCGGCGCGGCCGGCAGCGTGTTCGCCACCGGTGCCCTGGCGCAGGCCAAGGGCGCACCGGCCAAGGCGGCATCCGCCCCCGCCGCAACCGCGCAGACCGTCAAGATCGCCTACATCGATCCGCTGTCCGGCCCGTTCGCCGGCGTGGGCTCGAACCTGCTGAAGCACTTCCAGTTCACGGTCGACGCCATCAATGCCCAGCAGCTGGCCGGGCCGGGCGTGAAGTTCGAGATGGCCTCGTTCGACAACAAGGCGTCGCCGCAGGAGACGCTGACGGTGCTGAAGCAGGTGATCGACCAGGGCATCCGCTACGTCGTGCAGGGACAGGGTTCGGGCGCGGCCGCTGCCCTGATCGACGCGATCGAGAAGCACAACGAGCGCAACCCGGGCCAGGCGATCGTCTTCCTGAACTACGCCGCCGTCGATCCCGACCTCACCAACAGCAAGTGCAGCTTCTGGCACTTCCGCTTCGACGCCAACACCGACATGAAGATGGAAGCCCTGACGGCCTTCATCAAGGACCGGCCCGAGGTGAAGAACGTCTTCCTGATCAACCAGAACTACGCGCACGGCCACCAGGTCGCGCGGGCCGCCAAGGACCTGCTCGCGAAGAAGCGGCCCGACGTCAAGATCGTCGGCGAGGACCTGCACCCGCTCGGCCAGGTCCGCGACTTCGCGCCGTACATCGCCAAGATGCGCGCGGCGAACGCGGACACCGTGATCACCGGCAACTGGGGGCCTGACCTCGCACTGCTGGTGCGCGCCGCGCGCGACGCCGGCCTGAACGCCAACTTCTACACCTACTACGCCGGCGTCATTGGAACGCCGACGGCCGTGGGCCCGGCGGGCGAGAACCGCATGCGGCAGGTCGCCTACTGGCATCCGAACATCGCCCCGGACTATCCGGGCGAGAAGCAGTACCTCGAGTTCAAGAAGCGGTTCAACGAGGAGTGGTATGCGCTCGCGACCTACACGTCGCTGACGATGCTCGCCGACGCCATGAAGCGCGTGAAGTCGACCGACCCGCTGAAGGTGGCGTACGCGATGGAAGGCGCGAAGATGACGAGCCTGCACGGCGACATCGAGATGCGCGCGGCCGACCACCAGCTGCTGCAGCCGCTGTGGGTCTCGTCGTGGACGAAGGTCGGCGGTCCGAACCGGCACGACATCGAGCGCACCGGCTACACGTGGAAGACCGAGGTGGCGTTCCCGACCTATGTCGCGTCGCAGCCCACGAGCTGCAACATGAAGCGCCCGGCGCGTCCCCAGTAGTCCCGCCCATGTGTTGAGCACCTCCGGCCCGGCATCCCCGGGCCGGTTTTGCGTTCACGTCCACGGCCTCGATGGAATCGATCATCAGCCAGGCACTGATCGGCGTCAGCTACGGGCTGCTGCTGTTCATGCTCGCCGCCGGCCTCACGCTGATCTTTTCGATGATGGGCGTGCTGAACTTCGCGCACGCCAGCTTCTACATGCTGGGCGCCTACGTCGCCTACCAGATCAGCACGTGGATCGGCTTCTGGGCGGCACTGGTGCTGGCGCCGCTGGTGCTGTTCGCGCTCGGCGCCGTTGTCGAGCGCTGGGGGCTGCGTCGCGTGCACAAGTGGGGACACGTCCCGGAGCTGCTGTTCACGTTCGGCCTGTCCTACATCGTCGTCGAACTGGTGCAGGTGATCTGGGGCCGCGCGGCGGTGCCGTACCGGGTGCCGGCGGAACTCGACGGGCCGGTGGGCTGGCTGCAGTCGTTCAACGTGATCTTCCCGCAGTACCGCATGTTCATGATGGCGGTGGCGCTCGCCATGCTGGTCGCCATCTGGCTGGTGCTGACCCGCACGCGCATCGGCCTCGTGATCCAGGCTGCGCTGTCCCATCCGCAACAGGTCGAGGCGCTCGGGCACAACGTGCCGCGCGTGTTCATGCTGGTGTTCGGCGGCGGCTCGGCGCTCGCCGGACTCGCCGGCGTGGTGGGCGGCAACGCGTTCGTGACCGAGCCCGCGATGGCCGGCACGGTCGGCGCGATCGTGTTCGTCGTGATCGTCGTCGGCGGCATGGGGTCGCTCGCCGGGGCGTTCGTCGCGGCGCTGCTCATCGGCCTGCTCGAGAGCTTCGGCAAGGTGTCCGACTGGTCGGTCGCGTCCGGGCTCAACGCGCTCGGCGCGAACGTCGGGCCCGGCACGCCCGGCTACGAGGTGCTGAAGCTGACGTTGTCGCAGGTCGCGCCCGTGCTGCCCTACCTGCTGCTGGTGCTGATCCTGATCGTCCGGCCCAAGGGCCTGCTCGGGACCCGCGAGGACTGACGTGGCGCCGGACTCCGCCTTTCCGCCGAACGTGGGGCAGGTCGCCTACAGGCCGCTGAACTTCGGGCGCTGGGTCGTGTGGGGCTTCACGGCGTTCCTGTTCGCCGTGATGCCGGCGTTCTTCAGCAAGGGCTTCGCGCTGACGCTGATGTCGCAGATGGGCATCATGATCATCTTCGCGCTGTCGTACAACATGCTGCTGGGGCAGAGCGGCATGCTGTCGTTCGGGCACGCGGTCTACTCGGGGCTGGGGGCCTACTTCGCGATGCACGCGATGAAGGCGATCGGCGCCGGCACGCTCGCGTGGCCGGTCTCGCTCCTGCCGCTGATCGGCGGCCTCGCAGGCGCCTTCTTCGGCATCGTGTTCGGCTACCTGACGACGAAGAAGGCCGGCACGCCGTTCGCGATGATCACGCTCGGCATCGGCGAGATGGTGTTCGCCGCGTCCCTGATGTTTCCCGGCTTCTTCGGGGGCGAGGGCGGCATCACCGGCGACCGCGCCGCCGGCGCGCCGTTCCTCGGCATCCCCGGCCTCACTTTCGGCCCCGCGATCCAGGTCTATTACCTGATCGCCGCGTGGTCGTTCGCCTGCATGATCGCGATGTTCGCGCTGACGCACACGCCGCTCGGCCGCATCGCCAACGCGGTGCGCGACAACCCGGAGCGCGCCGAGTTCATCGGCTACAACACGCAGCGGGTGCGCTGGCTGATGCTGATCCTGTCCAGCTTCTTCGCCGGCATCGCCGGTGGGCTCACGGCGATCAACTTCGAGATCGTCAGCGCGGAGAACGTCCACGCGATCCGGTCAGGCGGGGTGCTGCTCGCGGCCTTCATCGGCGGGGTGACGTTCTTCTTCGGCCCGATCCTCGGCGCGATCGTGTTCGTGATCTTCTCGGTGGCGCTGTCGGAGTTCACCAAGGCCTGGCAGCTCTACCTCGGCGTGTTTTTCGTGCTGCTGGTGCTGTTCGCGCCGGGCGGCCTGTCGAGCCTGATCCTGATGAACCTGCGCGTGATGAAGTTCGGGAAGTTCGGGCGGCTGCGCGACCCGTACTTCGGCGTGCTGTCGGCCGCGCTGGCGCTCGCCTTCGGCGCCGTGATGCTGATCGAGCTCATGTACCACGTGACGCTGAACGTGGGGCAGGGCGCGAGCGTGCGGCTGTTCGGCTTCCTGTTCGACACCACGCGCGCCACCACCTGGGTGTTCGCGACCTCGGTGTTCCTGGCGGCCGGCGCCGCGTTCGAGTACTACCGCCGCCGCTTCAAGGAACAGTGGGATGCGGTGCAGGTCGAGATCGAGGACTGGATTAGGGAGAATCCATGAGCGCCAACGCGCCCGTTCTCGAGCTCGACGGCGTCACCAAGCGGTTCGACAAGACCGAGATCATCCGCGGCGTCACGCTCGCGGTGCCCGCGGGCGAGCGCCACGCGATCATCGGCCCCAACGGCGCCGGCAAGTCGACGCTTTTCAACCTGATCAGCGGCCGCTTCCATGCCACCTCCGGGCGCATCCGGCTGAACGGGACGGACATCACGCAGCGCAAGCCGTTCGAGATCAACCGCCTCGGCCTGTCGCGCAGCTTCCAGATCACGAACCTGTTCCACCGGCTGAGCGTGTTCGAGAACCTGCGCTGCTCGGTGCTGTGGTCGCTCGGGCACCGGTATGCGTTCTGGAAGAACCTGAACAAGCTCGAGGATGCGGAACAGCGCGCCGAGGCAGTCCTCGAGCGTGTCGGCCTGAAGCGCCGGCGCGACATCCAGGCGGGCCTGCTCACCTACGCCGAGCAGCGCGCGCTCGAGATCGGCATCACGATCGCGGGCGGCGCGAACGTCATCCTGCTCGACGAACCCACGGCCGGCATGAGCCGCGCCGAGAGCCGGCGCGCGGTCGACATGATCCGCGACGTGACGGTCGGCAAGACGCTGCTGATGGTCGAGCACGACATGGGGGTCGTGTTCGGACTGGCCGACCGCATCTCGGTGGTCGTCTACGGCCAGGTGATCGCCACCGGCACGCCGGCCGAGATCCGCGGCAACGCGGCGGTCCGGGAGGCCTACCTGGGCACGCAGGCGGAGCACGCGTGAGATGAACGGCGAAACCTTGCTTCGAGTCGAGCACCTGCAGGCCTACTACGGCAAGAGCCACGTCCTGCACGGCGTGGACCTCGCGGTCGGCCGCGGCGAGATCGTCAGCCTGCTCGGGCGCAACGGCGTCGGTCGCTCGACCACGGCGAAGGCGATCATGGGCCTCGTCGACTGCACCGGCACGCTGGACTTCAAGGGGCGCGACCTGACCCGGTTGAAGACCTACGAGATCGCGCACCTCGGCATCGGCTACGTGCCCGAGAACCGCGACATCTTCCCGACTCTCACCGTCGAGGAGAACCTGCGGCTGGGCCTGAAGTCCGGGAGAGGCCGCCAGCCGGGGCGCTGGAGCTTCGAGGACATGTACCGCCTGTTCCCGCGGCTGAAGGAGCGCGCCCGCACGGAAGCCGGCGTGCTGTCCGGCGGCGAACAGCAGATGCTGACCCTCGCGCGTACGATGATGGGTGACCCGGAGCTCGTCATCATCGACGAGCCCACCGAGGGACTCGCTCCGATGATCGTCGAACTGGTCGGCACCTTCCTGCGCGAACTGAAGGAGCGCGGCCTGTCGATCCTGCTCATCGAGCAGAAGCTCACCATCGCGCTGCAGATCTCGCAGCGCGTCTACGTGATGGGTCATGGGCACATGGTCTTTCACGGGACCCCGGACGAACTGAAGGCCAACCGACTGATCCGGCAGGAGTGGCTCGAAGTCTGAGCCCGCCGGATCCTTCCCGGAGAACATCGATGACGACTCGCTACGAACGCCGCGGCAACGTGGCCGTGCTCCAGATCGACAACCCGCCCGTCAACGGACTGGGCCACGTCGCGCGCCGGACCCTGTCCGACGGGCTCGAACAGGCGCTCGACGACAGCGCGGTGAAGGTCGTCGTCATCACCGGCACGGACAAGGTCTTTTCGGGCGGCGCGGACATCCGCGAGTTCAACACCCCGGCCGCGCTGGCCGAGCCCAACCTGCTGCAGTTGATCGACCAGGTGGAGCGTTCACCCAAGCCCGTGATCGCGGCGATCAACGGCGTCTGCATGGGCGGCGGCCTCGAGCTCGCGCTCGGCTGCAACTACCGGATCGCCACCCCGGACGCGTCGATGGGGCTGCCGGAGGTGAAGATCGGCCTGCTGCCGGGCGCGGGCGGCACGCAGCGGCTGCCGCGCGCGGTCGGTGCGGAAAAGGGCCTGCGGATGATCACCAGTGGCGACCCGGTCAAGGCCGACGATGCGCTGGCGAGCGGGCTGGTGGAGAGGATCGTCGACCGCAGCTCGTTCAACGGCGTGCTGGCCTTCGCGAAGGAAGTGGCGGCGCGCGCGCCGCATCCGAAGCTGCGCGACCGCGCGGTC
>JBFZCF010000055.1:0-18547 GCA_041308065.1 Burkholderiales bacterium | reverse complement strand
CGACTACGGGGCTCGCAGCGTCGCACATTGCCAGCACTCCGCGGGATCGGCCACTTGGGGCAAGCCCGATGAGAAGCGCTCGAGCGAGAGGGTGCGAAGGGGCGGCTCGACGAGCGACGGCAGTCATGGCACCGGCTGTGCCGAAGCGCCTGCGATAGCGCCAGCGTCCTTGCGGGCGGAGTGTCCGCCGGGGTCGAGAGCGGTCTGTCGGGAATTCGAGTTCAGCGCCGCGGCCGCGCCGCGCGCCCCAGCAGCCGCCGGCACTCCGACTCGTGCTGCCCGATCTCCGCGAGCGTCACCTGGATGTCCTCGCGCTGCTGCTCGAGCGCGCGCCGGTGCTGCTCCAGCACGGCGAGGAAGCGCCTGGCCTGCGCCGACGCGTCCTTCGGCGTCTCGTACATGTCGATCAGCTCGCGCACCTGCGTGAGCGTCAGGCCGAGGCGCTTGCCGCGCAGCGTGAGCTTCAGCCGCGTGCGGTCGCGGTTGGAGTAGACGCGCGTCAGGCCGGAGCGGCCGGTGCGCTTCGGCTGGAGGATGCCCTGGTCCTCGTAGAAGCGGATCGCGCGCGGCGTGACGTCGAACTCGTTCGCCAGCTCCGTGATGGAGTAGGTCGTGCCTTCCTTGGGTTCGCGCGCCGTCGCCATGGCGGCCGTAGAATCGCGTCAGTTTCCGTAAACGTCAAGTTGAAGACGTGAATCCCCACGAGCACGAACTGAACTACCCGTGGCCGGACGTGCCCGCCCCCGGCACGTGGACCACGCTGCGCCCGGGCGTGCACTGGGTGCGGATGCCGCTGCCGTTCGCGCTCGACCACATCAACCTGTGGGTGCTGGACGACGAGGTCGACGGCCGCGCGGGCTACACCGTCATCGACGCCGGCATCAGCAGCGACGTCACGAAGCAGGCGTGGGAACAGCTGTTCGAAGGCGCGTTCGGTGGGCTCCCCGTGGTGCGGCTGCTGTGCACGCACTTCCATCCGGATCACTTCGGGCTGGCGTGGTGGCTGGTCGCCGGCGGCGACAAGGCACGGTGGCGCGCGCCCTTGTGGATGTCCGCGACCGAGTACGCGTTCGGCCGCTTCCTGTCGCTCGGCGCCGACCAGACCACGGGCGACTCGGCCGCGAGCCACTTCGCGCGCAACGGGCTGGCCGATTCCGACGCGCTCGCCAAGGTGCGCGCGCGCGGATCGGGCCATTACCCGAAGCTGGTGCCGTCGACTCCGCCGAGCTTCCGGCGCGTGCAGGACGGCGACGAAGTCGCGGTGGGGCCCGCGCACGCGAAGCGCGTGTTCCGCGCGATCGTCGGTTTCGGCCACGCGCCCGAGCACGTGTCGCTCTACTGCGAGGACGACAAGCTGCTGGTCTCGGGCGACATGGTGCTGCCGCGCATCTCGACCAACGTCAGCGTGTTCGACCTCGAGCCCGACGGCAATCCGCTGCCGCGCTACCTGCACTCGCTCGACCGCCTGCTGCTGCTGCCGGCCGACACGCTCGTGCTGCCGTCGCACGGCAAGCCGTTCACCGGGCTGCACGCGCGCATCGCGCAGCAGCACGCGCACCACGCCGAGCGCCTCGCCGAGGTGCTGGCCGCGTGCGCGACGCCGCAGACCGCCGCGTCGATCGTGCCGCTGCTGTTCAAGCGCGCCCTCGACCTGCATCAGACCACGTTCGCGCTCGGCGAGGCGCTCGCGCACCTGCACGCGCTCTGGTACGAGGGCAGCGTCACGCGCCGGCTCGACGACGACGGCGTCTACCGCTTCACGACCGCATGAACAAAGACGACCCCAGCACACCGCGCCGGCCCGCCACCAGGCTCGTCACCGGCGGTCGCGACCGCGCGACCAGCTTCGACTACGTCAATCCGCCGCTGGTGCGCGGGTCCACGGTGCTGCACGACAGCGTTGCCGACATGAAGGCGCGGTCGCAGGCGCGGCTCGCCGGCGACGACGAAGTCGCCACCTACGGCATCTACGGCACGCCGACCCACCAGGCGTTCTACGCCGCGCTCAACGCGCTGGAGGGCGGCTACCGCAGTTGGGCGCTGCCGACCGGCCTCGCCGCCTGCACGATGGCGCTGCTCGCGTTCGTGCGCGCCGGAGACCACGTACTCCTCCCCGACTCGGTCTACGGGCCGACGCGCCGCTTCAGCCGGCAGACGCTGGCGCGATTCGGCATCGACACGACGTTCTACGACCCGTGCATCGGCGACGAGCTGGAGCAATTGTTCCGCCCGACCACGCGCGTGCTCTTCCTGGAGTCGCCCGGCTCGCTGACCTTCGAGATGCAGGACGTGCCGCGGCTCGCGGCCATCGCGCGCCGCCACGACGCCTTCAGCGTCATCGACAACACGTGGGCGACGCCGCTCTTCTTCCAGCCGCTGGCGCACGGCGTCGACGTCTCGCTGCACGCGGCGACCAAGTACATCGGCGGCCACTCCGACCTGCTGATGGGCACGCTTACGGTCAACGAGCGGGCGTGGCCCGCGGTGCGCGAGGCGATGCACTTCTACGGTCTCACCACCGCCGCGGACGACGTCTACCTGGCGCACCGCGGCCTGCACTCGATGGGGGCGCGGCTGGCGCTGCATCGAGCCAACGCCGAGCGGCTGATCGCGTGGCTGCGCGGGCAGCCCGAAGTGGAGCGCGTGCTGTATCCGGCGCTGGCGGACGATCCCGGCCACGCGCTGTGGAAGCGCGACATGAGCGGCGCCTCCGGCCTGTTCGGCGTCGTGCTGAGGCCCGGGCTGCCGGCCGGCGCGCTGGAGGCGCTGGTCGACGGCGCGCAGTTGTTCGGGCGCGGCTATTCATGGGGCGGCTACGAGAGCCTGATGATCCCGGCGTTCCCCGAACGCACGGTCGCGCCCTGCCCGTTCGAGGGGCGGCTCGTCCGCATCGCGGCGGGACTCGAGGATGCGGACGACCTCGTCGCCGACCTCGAACGCAGCTTCGCGGCGCTACGCGCCGTGCGCTGACGCCGCGCGCCGCAGTTCGCGCAGGTACGCGAGCCCGGGGATCGCGCGGCTGCCGTACCAGCTCGTCATCTCCGCGTCGATCAGCCGCACCGGCGGCGCGACCTGTGTGCGCAGTTCCTGCGCGTGTGCCTCGGTGAACAGGAAGGGTTCGGTCGACAGCAGCACGCGCTCGACCGCGTTCGCGGCCGCAACGACGTCGTCGACCTGCGGATAGCGTGCCGCGCCCGCCCAGCCGCCCGGCGGCGTGATCACTTCCCAGCCAACGCAGGCGAGCGTCCGGGCGATGTACGTGTCCGCCGCGATCGTCATCCACGGGTCCTTCCAGATCAGGTAGAGCACCCGCTCGCGCGGCCAGTCGGTCTGCCGGCACGGGTCGAGTTCGTTCCGCAGCGCCGCAGCGAGTTCCCCGGCCCGCTCTTCCGCGCCGAACAGCGCGCCCATCAGCGCGTACAGCGCCAGGTTGTCCTCGGGCGCGTTGGGATGCGTCACCACGACGTGCGGCACGAAGCGCCGCATGGCCTCGACGGCGCCGGCCTCGTTCTCGTCGACGTTGACGACGACGTGCGTGGGTCGCAGCGCGCGCAGCGCCTCCAGCTTCACGTCCTTGGTGCCGCCGACCTTCGGGACGGCGCGGACCGCGGGCTCCGGATGGACGCAAAACCCGGTGCGGCCGACGACCCGCGCGCCGAGGCCGAGATCGAACAGCAACTCCGTGATCGACGGCACCAGCGACACGATGCGCGCGGCCGGCGCCGGCGTGTGCAGCACACCCGCGCTGTCGCGCAGCGAGTCAGCCGGCATCGGTCGCCGCGAGCGC
Organism: Burkholderiales bacterium; assembly: GCA_041308065.1. Classification (GTDB taxonomy): domain Bacteria; phylum Pseudomonadota; class Gammaproteobacteria; order Burkholderiales; family Burkholderiaceae_F; genus JAOUJD01. Next base: position 14,760 of record JBFZCF010000055.1, on the reverse strand, counting down.
CTTGGCGAAGAAGTCGACGCTGCCGAAGTTCCCCGACTTGAGGGCCAGTGCGAGCGGAGCGGTCCCGGATGTCGCCGTCCAAGGCACGCCGGGGTCGATCTCCGCGCCGATGGCGAGCGATTCGATGCCGAGCGCCTGAACGACCGCGCCCGACGTCTCGCCGCCGGCGACGACGAGCCGGCGCACGCCGGCCGCGACGGCAGCCCGCGCGAGATGCCCGAACGCCGCTTCGATGGCCGCGGCGGCGCGCTCGCGCCCGTCGGTGCCGATCGCCTCCTGCAACGCCTGCACGTCGGCGGGTGTCGCGCTCGAGTAGACGAGGCACGGACCCTCTGTCACGTGCTCGAGCAGCCACCGCGTGGCCGCGTCGAGTTCGCCGTGGCCGGCGACGAGGGCGGCCGCATCGAGCTGGCGGGCGGAGTGCGTGCGCGCGAACGACTCCACCTGCGCGCGCGTCGCCTGCGAGCAGCTGCCCGCGAGGACAAGCGCCGGACCTCCGTGCGGCACGTCGGCCTCGGCGTGATCGCGCGCCGGAGCGGCCCCGCGGGCGCGCGCGTTCTCCGGCAGGCCGAGCGCGATGCCGGAGCCGCCCACCAGCAGCGGCAGGTCGCGCGCCGCCTGCGCGAGGACGTGCAGGTCCTCGTCGTCGGTGGCGTCGGCGATCGCGTAACGGATGCCGTCGGACCGCAGGCGATCGATGGTGGTGTGCACGGCCTCGACGCCGAAGCGCACGAACGCGTGCGGCAGCAGGCCCACCTTGTGCCGTGTCTGCCGGCCGAGCACACGCACGAGGCTGGCGTCGCGCATCGGGGTGAGCGGGTGGTCGCGCATCGGCGAGTCCGACAGCAACTGCGCGCCGACGAAGAGGTGACCCTGGTACACCGTGCGGCCGTTGGCGGGGAAGGCGGGGCACACGAGCGCGAGGTCGCCGCCCAGCGCATCGAGCAGCGCGTCGGCGACAGGGCCGATGTTGCCGGCGTCGGTCGAGTCGAACGTCGAGCAGACCTTGAACAGGAAGCGGTCGGCGCCGTGCGACCGCAGCCAGGCGAGCGCGCCGAGCGACTGGTCGACGGCCTCGCGGACCGGTGCCGTGCGCGACTTCAGCGCGACCACGACCGCGTCGGCCTCCGGGAGGGTCAGGTCGGCACGCGGCACGCCGTTGACCTGCACCGTGCGCAGGCCGCCCCGCGTCAGCGTGTTCGCCAGGTCGGTGGCGCCGGTGAAGTCATCGGCGATGCATCCGAGCGCGAGCACCGTCGTCACCTATGGGGGAGCAGCGACGGCCCGCGGTTTCTGCTTGCGCCGTGCCGTCACGCGATCGAACAGCCAGCGCGGCAGGAGGCGCAGGACGCCCGTGACGACGCCCATCTGCCAGGGAATGGTCCGGTACCGCGCGCCGGCGAGGATCGCGTCGGCCGCGCGCGGCGCGAAGTCCGCAACGTCCATCAGGAAGGGCATCCCGTAGGGGTTCTTCGCGGTCAGCGGCGTGCGGATGAAGCCGGGCGAAATCGTGACGACCTTGATGTGATGCTTCGCCATCTCGACGCGCAGGCTTTCGAGGTAGGTGATCGCGGCGGACTTCGACGCGCAGTAGGCATCGGAGCCCGGCAGTCCGCGGATCCCCGCGACGCTCGCGATGCCGACCAGCGTGCCGCGCCGGACCGACTTCATGCGCGCGATGAACGGATGGAACGTGTACGCCATCGCGAGCACGTTGGTCGACAGCACCTTCTCGAACTGCGCGAGATCCTCGTAGTACTCGGTCTTGACGCCGACGGAAATGCCGGCGTTCGCGATGACGATGTCGACGCCGCCCGCCGCCTGCTCGAACGCGCGGCCGGCCGCGATCAGCGCGTCCTTGTCGGTCACGTCGACCGGGTAAACATGGTGGTTGCCGGGCAGCGCCGCGGCGAGCGACTCGAGCGCTTCGCGGCGGCGCGCGACGAGGCCGAGCGTGGCGCCGCGCGAGGCGAATTCGCGCGCGAGTTCCGCGCCGATGCCGCTCGACGCACCGGTGATGAAGACGTTCATCGGCATGCGCGAAGTGTACGTCGGCGCTATCGCCGCTTCGTGACCGCGCCTTTGCGCTTGGCCTTCACGGATTGCTGCGCCTCGGCGATTTCCTGCCCGCTGCGGCCTTCCAGCTTGGGCGTGATGTTGTCGTCGATCCACTTCTGGTCCCACCACTCCACCGGCAGCACCGCGACGCCGTCGAGGTAGACCCCGTAGTGCAGGTGATCGCCGGCGGCGAGTCCGGTCTCGCCCGTCTTGCCGAGGACCTGGCGCCTGGCGACGGTGTCGCCCAGCTTCACGTCGATCGAGTTGAGATGGCTGTAGAGCGTGTAGAGCCCAAGCCCGTGGTCGAGGATCACGGTGTTGCCGTAGATGCCGAGGTCGCCGGCGAACGCCACCGTGCCGCTGTTCGCGGCCTCGACCGGGTAGTTCTTCGTCACCGAGAGGTCGTAGCCGAGGTGGTACGCGACGTCGATCGGCTCGCCCTTGTAGGTGTAGGTCCGCTCGTCCGCGAAGTTCGCCTCGACCTTCGAGTTGCTGAGTTGCACGAACGCGTCCTTCCACAGCATCGCAGGGGTGGTCTTCTTCGTGACCGCGGTGATGTCGGCCTCGTTCTGCTGGCGCAACTGCTTGTTCACGGCGACGAAGACGTCCTTCGGCGCGCCCTGCCGGGCGGAAGCGTCGGCGAGCAGCGGCGCGATCTTGTTCTGCAGGAAGCTGTCCGACAGGGCGATCGTGCTCTTCTTGTACCTGACGTTCTTCAACTCGTAGGCGAGCCGCATCTCGCGCGTGTTGCCGGCCATGTCGGTGGCGACCAGCACGGGCCTGGCCTCCGGCGGGACGTTGTAGGGATGCGCGAAGAAGGCCAGCAGGTGATCCGGGCGGTCCTTCACCTGGCCAGGGAAGCCCCGGAAGAAATAGTCGCCGATCTTCACTCCGCTGGTTGCGGTGTCCGCCGACGCCTTGTAGACGATCGCACCGACGCCACCGAAGTTCACGTAGCGGTCATCGGCGACGAGTTCCAGCGTGGGCGGCGTGATGTCGATCGTGACGTTCTTCTCCAGCGCGGCGTCGTTGCCGCCGAAGAAGCGCCACAGCGAGGCATCGCGTGCGGTGACGCGCAGCACCGCGGGGCCCTCCTTCACGCCGGGCACCTTCGCCAGCGCCACCGCGACCTTCTTCTCGCTCACGGCGCTGTCGAACTGTTCGGCAACGAGCTTCTTCAGGCCGGCGCCCCGGTCGGTGACGTGGATCTCGAGCGGCGCCACGCCCAGGGTGTCGGCATTCGGCGAGACGGTGATCCGCGGCGGCTCGGACTCAAAGCGCGGCGCCAGGAAGTAAGACCCGCCGGCGATGGCGGCGACGACTATTACGAGCAGAGCGATGAGGATCGGGAGTTTGCTGCGACGTCGATCGGACGGGAAAGCGTTCATGCGGGCTTCTCAGGAGAGTTGGGGCGAGCGTCGGGACGGGGACGAGCGTTGGCTGGGCGAACCGCTCGCGAGCGACAGGCCGAAGCATAACGGCCACTGCATCGGAGTCGGGCGCGCACAGTAGCGTGAAGACCCGAATGAAAACGGCCCGCCAGCGGCGGGCCGTCGCTCGGAGTGGAGTCCTGCCTACTTCTTGCCGCCGCGCTCGGCGCGCGCGCGCTGGATCAGGTAGTCCATCACCGGCAGGCTGCCCTCGCGCGAGCCGACCATGTGCGGTGCCGTCATGAACTTGCCGTCGATCGCCATCGCCGGCGTGCCGTCGACCTTGAACGCCTTCCACACCTGGCCGGCGCGCGACGCGCGCGTGCCGACGGCGAACGAGTTGAAGGTGTCGAGCCACTGCTTGCGGTCGATGCCGTTGGCGGCCATGAAGTCCGCGATCTCGTCCGTCTTCAGCAGCGGCCGGCGGTCGACCTGGACCGCCTTGAACACCTTGGCGTGCAACTCCTCGGTCTTCTTCAGCGCTTCCAGCGTGAAGTAGATCTTCACGTGCGGCAGCGTCTGGTCGTTCCAGGCGATCGGGTTGCGGCGGTACTCGACGTCGGCCGGCAGCGTCTTGCGCCACGCGGCGAGGACGTGGTCGTACGTCGCGCAGTGCGGGCAGGTGTACTGGAAGAACTCCAGCACCTCGATCTTGTTGGCGCCTTCGGTGGGCTGCGGCGGCCTGACGAGCGTGAAGTCCTTCCCTTCCTTGGGCGGTGTGCGTCCCTGCGCGTGCGCCAGGCACGGCGCGAGGGCGGCGGCGATCAGCAAATGGCGGCGACGTACGGACAGGCTCGACATGCGTGTTCTCTCCGGGAGGGTCTTCGTTACAACGCAATTCTGACAGGAGCGGATGACCGGGATTGGCCCGGGGTTGCTGGGGTTCACCCGGAGGCGGCGGGCCGTCGGCGCGCTCACTTAAGGCGGATCAACTGAACGTCGATGCCGTTTTCCGCCATCGTCTTGCGGATCCGGTTGATGTCTTCGAGATTGCCGTAGGGGCCGAGGCGGACGCGGTACAGCGTGGCGCCGCCCTGCTCGAGCGGGAAGATCCTGGAATCGAAGCCGAGCAGCGCGAGCCGGGCACGCATGGCATCTGCATCGTCGTGCGATCGGAACGCTCCGGCCTGCAACAGGAAGCGCGAACCATCGCCGGCGACCGCCGGGGTCGTGTCCGTTTCCGCGGGCGGGGGAGCGGCTTTCGGGTCCGTCGCCGCATCGGCCTTCGGAGCGGCGGTGGCAGGGGCGCCGCCCTTGACGTTCGGGGCCGGTGCGTACAGCGGCTTGTTCGGGTCGCCGCCGGTGTCCGGCGTGACCGACTCGCTGGCCGGCTTCACCTTGGAGACGAACGGTACCGGCGCGTTGGTGATGTAGAGCGCGACCGCGACGGCGATGCCGAGCCCGACCACGAGTCCGAGGACGAAACCCAGAAGGGTGTTGCCGCGCTGCGCGTGCGAGGAAGACATCATCCGCGGCAGTTTACTTGGGGCCGGTTCAGCGGCGCCGGCCGCGTGACTGATACACGCGAGCCCCCATGCGGCCGGATGAGCACTCGCGCGCGGCCGGACCACTACATCTTCTCCGGCGCGGACACGCCGAGCAGCGCGAGCCCGTTGCGCAGCACCTGGCGCGTCGCGAGCAGCAGCGCCAGCCTGGCCGCGCGCGTGGCGGGCTCGTCGACGAGCACCCGCTCGGCGTTGTAGTAACCGTGGAAGTCCGCCGCCAGCTCCTTCAGGTAGTTGGCGAGCTGGTGGGGCGCGAGGTCGTTGGCGGCCACGGCCAGCACCTCGGGGTACTCGGCGAGCCGGTTCATCAGGCCCTGTTCGCGCGCGCTCGCCAGCGGCGCGAGGTCGGACGTGAGCGCGGCCGCTTCGTCCGGCACCGCATGTCCCTTGTCGGCCGCCTGCGCGAACACCGAGCAGATCCGCGCATGCGCGTACTGCACGTAGTAGACCGGGTTGTCCTCGCTCTGCGACAGCGCGAGGTCGACGTCGAACACGAACTCGGCGTCGGGCTTGCGCGAGACCAGGAAGTAGCGCGTCGCATCGCGCCCGACCCAGTCGAGCAGGTCGTGCAGCGTCACGTACGTGCCCGCGCGCTTGCTCATCTTCACTTCCTCGCCGCCCCGGGTCACGCGCAGCATCTTGTGCAGCAGGTAGTCCGGGTAGCCCCTGGGCACCGCGATGCCGAGCGCCTGGGCGGCCGCCTGCAGCCCGGCGCGCACGCGCGCCACCGTGCCGTAGTGGTCGGTGCCCTGGATGTTGATGACTTTCTCGAAGCCGCGCCGGAACTTGGTGAGGTGATACGCGACGTCGGGCACGAAGTAGGTGTAGCTGCCGTCCGACTTCCGCATCACGCGGTCCTTGTCGTCGGTCGCCGGGCCGCCCATGCCGCCGACGTCGCCGATCTCGGTCGTCCTGAGCCACAGCGCGCCGTCGGCCTCGAACGTCATGCCCGATTTCACCATCGCGTCGACCGCGGCCTCGACCTTGCCATCCAGGTACAGCGACGACTCGAGGTAGTAATTGTCGAAGGCGACGCCGAGCGCGGCGAGGTCGCGATCCTGCTCGCTGCGCAGGCAGGCGACCGCGAAGCGCCGCACCGCGTCGATGTCCTCGGGGTCGCCGCTCGCCGTCACCGGTTCGCCGTCGCGCGCGGCCACCGTGCCCATCGCGAGAAACTCGCGCGCGATCTCGACGATGTACTCGCCGCGATAGCCGGCCTCGGGAAACTCGATCGCTTCGCCGCGCAGTTCGCGCGCGCGCGCCTGGACCGAGAGCGCGAGGTTGGCGATCTGCACGCCGGCGTCGTTGTAGTAGAACTCGCGCGTCACCTGCCAGCCCTGCGCCCCGAGCAGGTTGGCGAGCGCGTCGCCGAGCGCGGCCTGGCGCGCGTGGCCGAGGTGCAGCGGGCCGGTCGGATTGGCCGACACGAATTCCACCATCACGCGATGTCCGGCATGCTCCGACGACGTGCCGTAGCAGTCGCGTTCGCGCAGCGACTGCCGCACGACCTCGAGCTTGGCCGCCGGGGCGATGCGCAGGTTGATGAAGCCCGGACCCGCGACCTCGGCCGACTCGATCAGGCCGGATGCCGCCGGGTTGACCTTCAGCGCGTCGACGATCGCCGTGGCGACCTCGCGCGGGTTGCGCTTCAGGCCTTTCGCGATCTGCAGCGCCACGTTGGTCGCGATGTCGCCGTGGGCCTCGACCTTCGGCCGCTCCAGCACGACGTTCGCATCGGAGGCGCCGAGCCCCGCGAGTGCCTGGCGGAGCAGGGCGATGACCTGGAGCTTGTGTTGGGCGAGCATGCGAGGGAGAGTGCCGGAGTGCGGCGGCGGGCAAAGGCGCGAATTCTACCGACCGCCGGCATCCGGAGCGGCAGGACAGCGTGGTCCGGCTGCGCCGGATCAGGCGAGTTCCAGCGTGGCCACCGCCGCGTCGCGCGCTTCCGGCGCGACCCAGTCGACGCCGAGGGCGTCGAGGACCGATTGCTCGGTCGCGCCGGCGACCAGCCGTGCTCCCTGGTACAGGCCGTACTCGTTGAGCTTCAGCCCCTGGTCGATCGCGCGCTTGCGCAACTCGATGTTGAACGCCTTCGGCCCGGTGAAGTAGAGCAGCGCGGCGCCGAAGCTCTCGGCCGGAACGACGCGCAGGTCGACCTGCAGTCCGCTGTCGAGCACGGCGCTGGCCTTGGTCGCACCCTGGGCGAGGATCTCGCGGAAGCGCGGGAAGGCGGCGAAATGGCGTGAGATGCCGGCGCCATCGGTGCCGACCGCGAGCAGGTCGATGTCGCCGACGGTCGGACGCCGCCGACGGATGCTGCCGGCCACGACCACGTCGGCGATGCCCGGCGCGCGACGCATGTGCTCCAGCACCGCCGTGGCGGCGCGTTGCGCGGTCGCGAGCGGCACGCGCTCCTTCTTGCTGCGATCGGTCGTCAGCGCCCGCAGCACCTGGGCCGTCGTCTTCGGGCCGAAGCCACGCAGCGACTCCATGCGTCCGCTCCGCGCGGCGTCGCGCAGCTGCACGGGCGTGTGGACATCGAGCCGCTCCGACAGCGCCCGCACGCGCTTCGGGCCCAGGCCGGGAATCCGCAGCAGCGAGGCCGTGCCGCGCAGCACGGCGCGCCGCAGTTGCCGCAGCAGTTCGCAGTTGCCCGTGCGCGCGATCTCGTGGATCTTGGCGTCGAGGTCGGCGCCGATCCCGGCGAGCTTGCCGAGCTCCTCGCCGCGTGCGGCGCGATCGGCGAACGCCGGGCCCTGCTGGTTCACCATGCGGGCTGCGTTGCGGTAGGCGCGGATCCGGAACGGGTTCTCGCCCTGCACCTCGAGCAGGTCGGCGATCTCCTCGAAGACAGCGGCGATGCGTGCGTTGCTGGCTGCCATCTGTCCGGATCGACCGGTGCGCGCTCCGTCAGGGCCGCAACCGCAGTTCCCTGGTGCGCTGCGCCCGTATCACGCCGATGACGCCGTCGATTTCCTCGCCGAGCGCTTCGAGCAGGTTGTCGAGCGCGAGCATTCCGGCGAGCGCGCCGTCGGGCCGCACGACCGGCAGGCGGCGCACGCCGCGCTCGCGCATGTGCGCCAGCGCATCGAGCAGGTCGTCGTCCTCTTCCACGACGGCCGGCTTGTCGCTCATGATGTCGCCCGCGGTCATCGTCGCCGGGTCGAGGCCGAACGCGACGACTTCGATGGCGATGTCGCGGTCGGTCAGCACGCCGACCGGAAACTCGGAGCCGTCGTTCTGCTCGACAACCACCAGGCAGCCGACGTGTTCGTCGTGCATCCGGCGGGCGCAGGTGCCGATCGACTCGCTGGCGCGAGCCATCACCGGCTGGTGAACTGCAACGTCCTTGATCTTCAGGCTTTGCGATCTCATGGGAGGGTCTCCTCGATTCCTTGGCGCTGATAGGCTTAGGCTAGGAAGTGGGATGGCAGTTGCACTGACCGCGGTCAAAGGCGCACGTGACCCCGGCTCGCGCTGATGAAAGCGGGCGCAGGCCCTCGAGAGTGGTCAGGTTGGTTTCACCGCCCGTGTCGAGTCATCGGAGGAAAGCATGAACAACAGGAACCGTTCGTTGCTCGGATTAGGCATGGCGCTCGCGGCTGGCGCCGTGGGCGCTCAGGCGACCAAGGGCCCGAGCCAGGCCGTGAAGCCGCCCGTCGCGCAGGCGTGGATCGACGTGGCGACCTTTGCGGGGTTCGGCGTGCCCGGCATGGGCGGGAGCCCGGGCGCCAGTCCGATGTCGATGATGAGCGGCATGTTCGGCGGCGGGCAGGCCGCGAAGAACGTGTTCGGCAACACGCAGACTTTCTCACCCGGACGCTGGCTCGACGTCACGCTCCACACCAGCCGCAACCCGTCGCTGGCCGAGGCGCTGCAGGCCGTGCCGGCAGGCACGCAGCTCGCGCCGACGCTGAAACTGGTCGCGCCGAAAGCGGCCAAGCCGGCGCCGCACGACGATGACGTGAACCCGACCGAGATCGAGCGGCCCAAGGGCAAGATGCACCTGTACTGGGGCTGCGGCGACACGGTGCGGCCGGGCCAGCCGCGCGTGCTCGACATGGCGACTTCGAAGCCCGAGGAGTTCGGCAAGTTCTTCGTGGCGCGCCGGGCCACGCAGCGCGGCGCGCACAGTGCCGCAGGCAGGCCGCTGTGGCCGAACGACTCGGACGCGCGCCTGGTTCCGTCGAACGCTTCGCTCGTCGGCGAACACGCTTTCAGCGGGCAGGGCGTGCCGGAGGGCTTCAAGTTCGCCATTCCCGCGGCGCAGGACCTCATGCCGGAGATCGCGCTAAAGCAGGCCAACGCCGGCGGCGCCACCCAGCTCGAATGGACCGCGCTGCCCACCGCGCGCGCGTACTTCATCGCCGCGATGGGGGCGAAGGGAGGCGGCATGGGTGGCGGATCGGATCCGGAGATGGTGTTCTGGACCTCCAGCGAAGTGCCTGAGCTCGGTTCGAGTCTGCTCGACTACCAGACCAACCCGGCGGTCGATCGCTGGCTGCAGGAAAAGGTGCTGCTCGCGCCGACGGTAACCCGCTGCGCCGTGCCGAAAGGCATCTTCGGCGAAGGTGATGGCGCGATGCTGCGGATGATCGCGTACGGGACCGAGCTCAACCTCGCGTATCCGCCACGGCCCACGGATCCGAAGATCGCCTGGGAACCGCAGTGGGCGGTGAAGGTGCGCGTCAAGAGCTTCGCGAGCGCGATGCTCGGCATGGACATGGGCGAGATGCAGCGTGGCTCGGGCGACCGTCCGCAGTCCCAGGATCCGGCCTCGCCAGCCGCCGCGGAGAAGAAGCAGGAGGACAAGTTGCCCGATCCCGTCAACATCCTGCGGGGCATCCTCGGGCGATGATCCGGCCGGCGTTCACCCTGGGGCGCCGCGTGCACGGATAGCGCGATGGAGCGCAGCGAACTCGACCACATCGTCATTGCGGCGGCTTCGCTCGACGCCGGTGTCGCATGGGTGGAGGACCGACTGGGCGCGCGGCCGGTGCCCGGCGGACAGCACGTCGCGATGGGCACGCACAACGCGCTGCTCCGCCTGGGTCCGCGCTGCTACCTGGAGGTGATCGCGATCGACCCCGCCGGGCGGGCGCCGGCGCGTCCGCGCTGGTTCGCGCTCGACGAGCCCGGGATGCAGGCGCGCCTCGCGACCTGTCCGGCCTTGATCACGTGGGTCGTGCGCACGCCGTCGCTCGCGTCCGCGTGCGCGCGTGTGCCCGACCTCGGCGAGATCATGCCGATGACGCGCAACGCATTCCGCTGGAAGATCTCGGTGCCCGACAGCGGATCGCTCGCGTGGGGCGGCATCCTGCCGACGGCGATCCAGTGGGAGGAGGGCGACGACGGCATCGTCCATCATCCGTGCGACGTGCTGCCGGCGAGCGGCTGCGAACTGGTGTCGCTGCAGTTGTCGCATCCGGCGGCCGTGCTCGGAACGAGCGGCATCGTCGCGCTGTTCCGGGAACTCAGGATCGCGGGGCCGGTGGACCTGAAGTCCGGACCGAAAGGCCTCGCGGCCGTGATCCGCTCAGCGCGCGGGGAGGTCGTGCTCGGCTGACTGCGCGCGGCGGACGCTGCGCAGCTTGAACACCGGCACCACGCCGCCGGTTTCGATGCCGCGGTAGTTGCGGATCGGCGGGCAATCGTAGGCCGCGAGCGGAGTGCCGCTCGGGTCGTCGAGCAGGCCGAGTTGCTCCAGCGCGGCCACGGTCGCCGCGTGCAGCGCGCGCGGGTTGCCGTCGGCGATGCGGATCGCGATGCCCATGCCCTTGGACTGCACGCCGATCGCCTGCATGCCGTCGGCGCCCGCCTTGCTGACCCAGTCCCCCGCGCCGGCCTGCATGATGGCGAGGTCCATCCGGCGCGTGCCCGACACGAGATCGGGGTGGCGCGACATCGCGAAGAACAGCGCGCGCAGTTCGGGCGTGTCGCCCGTCGCCATCCGGGCGTAGGTCTGCGCCAGCCGCTTCAGCGGCATCGCGCAGTTCGGCGCGCTGCAGCCGTCGATGCCCCACGCGACGGCGTCGCCGTTGGTGAAGCGTGCGACGGTGGTCCGGATGCGCTGCTGCAGCGGATGCCCGGGGTCGAGGTAGCTCTCGAGCGGCTGGTCGTGCATCCGGCAGTACGCGAGGAAGCCCGCGTGCTTGCCCGAGCAGTTGTGATGCAGCGCGGACCACTGGGCACCGGCCGGCGGCGTCGTTTCGGTGGCGGTGAAGAAGCTCGGCGCGTGGCAGCCGCACTGCAGCTGCGATGCGTCGGCGCCGGCTTTCGCCAGGATGCGCTGCACGATGGCGACGTGCATCGCCTCGCCGCTGTGGCTCGAGCACATCAGCGCCAGTTCGTGCGACGTGAAGCCATGGCGCTCCATGCCGCCGTCCTCGACGAACGGCAGCGCCTGCAGAGGCTTCAACGCCGAGCGGGTGAAGTTGAGCGAGTCCGGATCCCCGACGGCGGTGATCAGCCGGCCCGACGGGTCGGTGACCGCGATCGATCCGTAATGCACGCACTCCGTGGCGCCGCCTCGGGTGGTTTCGACCAGCGGGACGTGGCGCGGAATCATGGGGCGACTCCGCGCGAGGGAGCGGGCGCGGTCACAGGACGACCCTCCGCGCTGCGCGCTCCGGGCTGGGCGCTTCGGAGCGGCCGCGCGCGCTCAGGCCGACTGCGGCGCGGCGCCACCGGACTGCAGGCGCGCGGCAATCTCCTTGCGATACCGATTCAGATCCTGGACCGAATTGAAGGTGCGCTCGAACAGCAGCGACAGGTTGTGCAGGATCCGCTCGACGACCTTGGTCTCCCATTCTTTGTCGAACCGTATTTGTTCGTCGAGCCAGCGTTCCAGCCAGCCCGGATCGGGGAGGCGCGATTGTACGGTGTCGTTCGGGAAAAGCGACTGGTTGACGTGGAGATTGGTCGGGTGCAGCGCCTTGTCGGTGCGGCGGGCCGAGGCCATCAGGACGCCGATCTTCGCGAACGCGGCGCGGGCCTGGTCGCCGACCTCGCCGAGGTACTTCTTCATGTAGCGCAGGTAGGCGCCGCCGTGGCGCGCCTCGTCCTGCGACAGGAGCCGGTAGATGGCCTTGATCACCGGTTCCGTGTGCCACTCGGCGGCCCGGCGGTACCAATGGTTCAGGCGGATCTCGCCGCAGAAGTGCAGCATCAGGGTTTCGAGCCGCGGCGCCGGGTCGAACTCGAAGCGGACGGCGTGCAGTTCCTCCTCGGTCGGCACGAGTTCCGGCCGGAAGCGCCGCAGGTACTCCATCAGCACCAGCGCGTGCTTCTGCTCCTCGAAGAACCACACGGACATGAAGGCCGAGAAGTCCGAGTCGCCGCGGTTGTCCCGCAGGAACATCTCCGTGGCCGGCAGGGCCGACCACTCGGTGATGGCGTTCATCTTGATCGTGCGCGCCTGGTCGTCGGTGAGCAGGCTGGCCTCGAACTTGTCCCAGGGAACGTCCTTTTCCATGTTCCAGCGGACGGATTCGAGCGACCGGAACAGGTCCGGGTACAGAAGCGAGGCCATGAAGATTCCTTCGTTAGTGCCGGGCGCGACGCTTCAGCCAGCGCATCAGGGAGCCAACTACCGGCAGCTTTTCGTACAGCTCTTCGGCCGCGTCCCAGTAGTCCCGGTGCAGGGCGATGCGACCATCCATGGAGAACTGTATATGAGTGGCTCCCCGTATGGTCTGTTCCTGACTGGCGGCACCCTTGAAGCGGAAGTTGAAGTCCCAGCCGAGGAATGCGTCGTCGCCCTGGCCGAAGCTGCGGGTGACCACGAAGCGCGGCCGGTCGACCTGCCGGTACATGCCGGCGAAGATCGCCCGGATGGCCGGCACGCCGGTGACTTCGTTGAACGGATCCTTGAAACGGGCGTCGGGCGCATAGAACTCGTCCAACCGCGCAAGGGCGGCGGGCGACAGCGTTTCGAAGAACTCCTTCAGCCGAGCGATGCGCGGGTCGTCCGTCAAAGTCACGCTCCCGTGAAACGCCGCACCGCCCAGAAATAGGCGGGGTACGGCAGGATGCGCAGGAGCTTCAGCCAGCCGGTGAACCGGCGTGGAAAGTGGGTTTCGAAGCGGCCCGCGGCGATGCCGTCCAGCGTACGCCGCGCGGCCTTCTCCGCGGTCATCAGCGCGGGCATGGCGAAGTCGTTGCGCTGGGTGAGCGGGGTGTCGACAAAGCCCGGGTTGATCAGGTAGACGCCGATGCCGTGCCGACGCAGGTCGAGGTACAGGCCTTCGGCCAGGTGGATCAGCGCGGCCTTGGTCGGCCCGTAGATCAGCGCCTGCGGCAGGCCGCCGTAGCCCGCCACCGACGCGACCAGCGCGATGCCGCCCCGGCGCTGCTTGAGCAGCGTGGGCAGCACCGCCTCCAGGCAGTTCAGCGGCCCGACCAGGTTCACCGCCAGCAGCTGGTCGGCCTTGGCGCGATCGAACTGGTCGGCGCGCATCGGGCTGTGGGTGCCGGCGACGACGATGACCAGGTCGAGCGCTCCGAGCGCGTCGCGCACCTTTTTCGCCGCCGCGACCACGGCGGCCCGGTCGGTGATGTCGACGGGCGCCACGACGGCGTCGGTGCCCTCGGCGATCGCGTCGAGCCGGTCGCGCGAGCGGGCCGACAGCACGACGCGCGCGCCGGCGTTGATCAGGTCGCGCGCCACGGCGGCGCCGATGCCGGTCGACGCCCCGATCACCCAGACGCGCTGGCCGCGCCAGCCACGGATCTTCGGGTTCAGGCTCACGGCAGCTTCCGGAACGAGATCAGCACTTCGCCGACGCGCACGCCGTAGAACGACATCACCGCGCGGTTCAGCATCACGCGCTCGTCGATCAGGAACATCCAGTCGTCGAACGCGATGTTGTAGCGGCCGCTGTCAGTGGCGAGGTCGAGCGTGTAGGTCCAGTTCAACGCATTGCCGGCGACGACGCCCTGCGCCTCGCCGATGACGTCGGCGGCGGTGCCGATCCAGCGCGAGCCGTCCGGCGCCGCGCGGCGCAGCGTCCACACGCGCCGCTCCTTCTTGCCGTCCGACCACGTGAAGTCCTCGTCGAGCGTGCCGACGTCGCCGCTCCAGGTCGCCTTGATCTGCACGACGAAGCGCCGCTGCACCTGGCCTCCGCGGTCGAGGACCATGCCGTGGCCCTCCAGCGCGCCATCGAAGTAGCGCGCGAGGTCGAGCGCCGGCTGCTCCTTTCGATAGACCTGCGGGTCGATGGACGTGCAACTGGCGAGCAGGACGACGGCGGCCAGGGTGGCGGCGATCAGTGCGACGAGGCGGGCGAACATGGGAGTCCTAGCAACGTTGGCCGCGCCATGCGACGAGCAGCAGCGCAGCGGCGGCGAGTTTGAGAAGGCAGGGCAGCACGGCGTAGGCGAAGGCGAGCGCGTCGAGCGCGGTCGCATCGCGGGCCCCCGGGGCGTAGCCCAGGGCCTCGAGCACCGGCAAGGCCAGCCCGGCGGCCAGCGCGAGGTTCATCTTGTTCGCGAAGTTCCAGAGGCCGAAGTACGCGCCCTCGTGCGCGCCGCTGTGTCCGCTGCGGCCGATCACGCGCGCGAGCAGCGCCGGCGGCAGCGCGAGATCGGCCCCGAGCCCGATGCCCGACAGCGTGCAGACCAGCGCAAAGGCGACGAAGTCGCCCGGGCCGACCGCGTACGCCCAGGCGAACGTGCCGATCGCGAGCGCCATGCCGGCGAGCCAGGTCGCGTGCAGGCCCCAGCGGTGCGCGAGCCGCGCCCACATCGGCATGCTGCAGGCGGCC
>JBFZCF010000054.1:0-11615 GCA_041308065.1 Burkholderiales bacterium | reverse complement strand
GAGCTCGGGCTGCCACGGCACGCCGATCTTGCGCACCAGCAGCAGGTCGAGCGGCGCGTGCAGCGCGCGCGCGACCTCCAGTCCGACCGGCACGCCGCCACGCGGCAGCGCGAGCACGACCGGATCGGCGAGCTGCATCCGCGCCAGCCGCTCGCCGAGCGCGCGCCCGGCGACCGTGCGGTTCTCGAACGGGGAGCGGAACTCGTCAAGCATGGACTTCCGCCTTCATGTGCTGCACGAACCAGTCCCCGGCAAGCGCGGCGACCGCGGCCAGCGCGCCACGCTCCTCGAACAGGTGCGTTGCGCCGGGCACGACGCGCAGCGCGTTCTCGCAGGTCATCTGCGCCGCGGCCCAGCGGTTCAGCTCGAGCACTTCCTCGTCGGCCCCGCCGACGATCAGCAGCGTCGGCGCGCGCACCTTCGCCAGCGCGGCCTCCGCGAGATCCGGCCGGCCACCGCGCGAAACCACCGCGGCGACCGTGTCGGGCAGGGTGGCCGCCGCGACCAGCGCGGCCGCGGCGCCGGTGCTGGCGCCGAACAGGCCCGTGGGCAGGCCAGCGACCTGGCGCATGCCCGCCTGCCACGCGATCGCCTCGCGCAGGCGCCCGGCGAGCAGTGGAATGTCGAAGACGTTGCGGCGATCGAGCGCCTCCTCCTCGGTCAGGAGATCGAAGAGCAGCGTCGCGAGCCCCCGCTTGCACAGTTCGTCGGCGACGAAGCGGTTGCGGGGGCTGTGCCGGCCGCTGCCACTGCCGTGGGCGAACACGACCAGGCCGAGCGCCTCGCCTGCCGGCAATTGCAGGCTGCCCGGCAGACGAAGCCCGCCGAGCGTGACGTCGAAGGTTGTCATCGGGACCTCCTTGCCGCAGGCGAAAGCGCCATGCGATGCACACGTGTACAAGTCCAGCATCGATGGCGCCGCCGGCTGGCCCTTGACGACGGTCAACGGCGTGCCGGCGCGCAGGACACTCTCTCCATGCAGCCCGGATTCCCCTCTCCGCACGCGGTCTCGGCCGAGGACAAGGTCCGCTACCTGGCGTCGCCAGCCGCCCATGGAGGGAGGCGACCGGACGTGATCGAGACCCACATGTCCTGGCTGTTCAGCGCCGGCGACCGCGTGTTGAAGTTGAAGAAGCCGGTGCGGACCGACTTCCTCGACTTCTCCACCCTGGCACTGCGCGAGCTCAACTGCGGCGAGGAGGTCCGGCTGAACCGGCGGCTGGCGCCGGACGTCTACGACGGTGTCCTGCCGCTGGTGGCGCGCGTCGACGGGACGCTGGCGATCGGCCCGCAGGCGGGCGCGGAAACCGTCGACTGGCTGGTCGCGATGCGCCGGCTCCCGTCCGCGCGGATGCTGGACGTCGCGATTCGCACAGGCTCGGTGAGCCCGGCCGACATCGATCGCCTCGGGGACCGGCTGGCGCGCTTCTTCCGCGAAGCGCGCCGCGTGCGGCTGGCGGGCGACGACTACCGAGGACGCTTCGAGGCGTTGCAGGCGGTCAATCGCGCGGTGCTGACGCTGCCGCGCTTTGCGTCCCTCGAAGCTGCGCCGGTGCTCGATGCGGTCGACGCGGCGCGCGGGCGACACGCGGCGGCGCTGCGCGAGCGCGCCGAGGGCGGCCATGTGCGTGAAGGCCATGGCGACCTGCGACCGGAGCACATCGCCCTCGACGGGATCCCGGTGGTCATCGATTGCCTCGAGTTCAACGCGCAGTTGCGCGAGGTCGATCCGTTCGATGAGCTCGCCTTCCTCGGCCTCGAGTGCCGGCTGCTGGGCGCGCCGTGGATCGAGCCGCGGCTGCTGGCGCACGTGGCGCAGTCGATCGGCGATGCGCCGCCACCTGCCGTGCTGGCGCTGTACACCGTCCATCGCGCGCTGCTGCGCGCCCGGCTGTCGGCGGCGCACCTGCTCGATCCGCATCCGCGGCGGCCGGAGCACTGGCTGCCGCAGGCCGCGCGCTACCTCGCCGAAGCGCGGGCCGCGCTGCGCGCGCTGGGCTAGCCCAGTTCGTGCCGGATCGCGTCGGCGAACAGCGCCGCGCACGGCAACACGCCGACGCGATCGCGCCCTGGCCGACCGTCGAGCCGGAACAGCGGCACGGTGTCGGTGACGAATACGCGCTCGACGCCGGTGCGCTCTAGCGCCTCGGCCGCGGGAGCGACGAACAGTCCATGGGCGGCGAACGCGAGCGTCCGCCGCGCGCCGGCCTTGCGCAAGGCGCTGGCGGCCCGCTCGATCGTGCCGAAGGTCGCGATCAGGTCGTCCACGATCAGCACCGTCGCACCGCCCACCTCGCCCGTGACCAGGTCGCCACCCGAGACGACACCGGCCGCGCGCCGCTTGTCGACGAAGGCCTGCGCCACCGGCCTGCCGAGTGTCGCTTCGAGCGCCTCGCGCCACAGCTGCGCGCGCTTGACGCCGCCGACGTCAGGCGAGGCGACCGCGATCGGCTCGTCGCCGACGAGCGCCAGCGCCGCGGCGCTGAACAGCGCGTTCGGTGACAGCGTGACCGCGCGCAGGCGGAAGGCGTTATCGAACGCCGCGACGTTGTGCGCCTCGAGCGTGATCAGCGCGTCGCATCTCACCGCCTCGAACAGCTGCGCCACCACGCGGATCGACACCGGGTCGAACGGTTGCGTCCGACGGTCCTTGCGCGCGTAAGCAAGATAGGGAACGACCGCGACGATGCGGCGCGCGCCGTGGTCGCGCAGCGCCGCGATGAACATCAGCAGGCGCACCAGCTTGTCGTCGCCGCTGATGGCCGGCTCGCCATGCAGGCTCTGCACGACAACGCAGTCCTGGCCGACCGGATCGACCAGGGGACGGATCTTGTGTTCGGCGTCCTCGAACGTGCGCTCCTCATGCCGCGCCAGCGGCTCGCCGAGCGCGTCGGCGACGCGCGCGCCGAAGTCGCGTGTCGCGTCCAGGGCGAACAGCAGCATCGGAACGTGTCCTGCCTACTCCCCGGGCACCCGGTCGTCGGCCTTCGGGTCGACGAAGCCGATCTCTTGTTCCGCTTCCTCCAGTGTCTCGTCCGGCTCGAGTCCGGTTTCGATCCCGGAGCGCAGCGCGACGAGTGCCTCCATCGCCGTGGGGAAGGGGCCGAACTCCTGGTGGCCGTCGTCGGCGACCCAGTAGAAGCCGTCCGGCCGGGCGACCACGCGCGAGCTTGCGTCGTCGCCGGGTGCGAGCAACTCCTCGCCCAAGGGCGCCGCATCCCTGGTGCTGTCTGGCCGTTTCATTCCATCTCCCGTGAGTGGACTACCTTTGTTTCACGGTAGGAGTATGGGCGGCCGGCCGGTTGATGACCGTCAACGGGGGTCCCGTGCGTGTGTGACCCGGTTCGTCGCATCGGCCTTGGGCGTGCCCGGCGCGCGCGCCAGAATGGCCGGCCCTTCCCGTCCGATGAGGAGAACGCCATGGCCATTCCGACCCGCCCCGAGGGCTACCACAGCGTCACGCCATACCTGATCTGCGATGGCGCCGCGGAGGCGATCGAGTTCTACGCCCGGGCGTTCGGCGCCACGGAACTGTTCCGCCTGCCGATGGGCGACAAGGTCGGCCACGCGGAGATCATGATCGGCGACTCGCACGTGATGGTGTCCGACGAGTGGCCCGACATGAACCTGCGCGGCCCGAAGGCGCGCGGCGGCCCGACCGCAAGCCTGATGGTCTACGTCGACGACGTCGACGCCACGTTCAAGCAGGCCGTGAAGTCCGGCGCGGTCGTCGAGCGCGGTGTCGAGAACCAGTTCTGGGGCGACCGCACCGGCACCGTGGTCGATCCGTACGGTCACCGCTGGATGCTGGCGACCCACGTCGAGGACGTGCCGCCCGAGGAACTCGAGCGCCGCATGGCCGAGTGGAGCAAGCAGCCGGCGTAGCCACGCGGCGCCAGCGTCCAGCGGCGCGCGTTCGCGCCGCCGGACCGGCCTGCCGTCAGCGCGGCTTGAACACCAGGAAGTACTGGTTCGGCAGGAACGCGTGCTCGGTCGCGAGCGCGTAGCCCGCGGCTTTCATCTCGGCTTTGACCTCGCTCGCGGCGATGCGCGCGCCCGGCGGCGGACCGACCGGCGACTCCTTCGTGAAGTCGACGATCGCGACTGCGCCACCCGGCTTCAGCGAGCCCGCGAGGTTCCGGAAGTACGCGACGCGCTGGTCGATGTGGTGGTAGACGTCGACCATCAGCACGAGGTCGACCTTACCGGGCAGCTTCGGGTCGGCGGGCGCGCCTAGCACCGGCACCAGGTTCTTCACGCCGGACTTCTGCGCGCGCTCGCCGAGGTACTTGACCATGTCGGGCTCGGTATCGACGGCGTAGACACGGCCCTGCGGCGTCATGTGGGCGAGACGGACCGCGAAGTAGCCGGTGCCGGCGCCGATGTCCGCCACGACGGCGTCGGGCGCGAGCTTCAGCGCCTGGATCACCTCATGCGGCTTCTGCCAGGCGTCGCGCGCGGGATCGTCGAACACCTTGGCCCAGTGCTCGGCCCCGCCGAAGCCGTGCTGGTGCGTGTGCGGCGTCTGCGCTGCGGCGACGGCGCCGAGGGTGGTAATTAGAAGCGCGAACCATATCCGCGTCATAGGAAGCTCCGGTCGATGCGCGGAGTATTCCATGTCCCGTGCCCCCGGGAATCGCTGCCTCCAGCCGGCGTCGCAACGCAAACCTCCCCCGGGTCGCGGAGCGACGTCCGGCGCGGCGATTGCCCACTGCGGCTCTCCACCCTTCCATGAGGAGGCACCGATGCGAACCTTCCGTGTTGCGGCTTTCGCC
This sequence comes from Burkholderiales bacterium, assembly GCA_041308065.1. GTDB lineage: Bacteria > Pseudomonadota > Gammaproteobacteria > Burkholderiales > Burkholderiaceae_F > JAOUJD01. Next base: position 6,840 of record JBFZCF010000054.1, on the reverse strand, counting down.
GTCCTGCTCGTCGGCAGCTCCTTCGCCGCTTCGGCCGCCCTGGCCCAGGCCGAGACGTTGAAGGAAGTGCCGCCCACCTGGGCGTCGGGCGACCGCGCGCTCAAGTGGGGCGGTTGCCCCGACGGCCTGCCGAAGGGCTGCCAGCTCGCCGTGCTGAACGGCGACCCGGCCAAGCCTGGGGCGGATGTCTTCCTGAAGTTGCCCGCGAAGTCGAAGGTGCCGTCGCACAAGCACACGTCGGTCGAGCGAATCGTCATGGTCGAGGGCGACCTGAGCCTCACCTACGACGGCCACAAGCCACTGATCCTCAAGCGTGGCACCTATCACTACGGCACGGCCGGCGCGGTGCACGAGGCGGCCTGCCTCAGCACGCAGCCGTGCGTGCTCTTCATCTCGTTCGAGAAACCGGTGGACCTGATCCCGACGCCGATGGCATCCGCGGCGGCGGCGCCTGCGAAGGCCGCCGCGCCGACCAAGGCCGCAGCGCCGGAACCGAAGCCGAAGAAGGGTGGCTGCTGATCGTCGGCCGAGGCGGCGCCGACGCGGTGGGTCTCAGCCGAACGGGTCGATCGGCGTGAAGGCGCCGAGGCCGGTGAGCTTGTAGCGTCCGCCGAGCGGCCGCATCGCGCGCTCCGGCGGGCCCTCGGTGATCCACTTCTCGGCGTACAGCATGTTCCAGATGCGCCGCTCGGCCATCACCGAAACCATGTAGCTCGGCAGCCCGAGCGTCGGCATCTGGTAGCCGCTGACGACCACGCGCTTGATCGTCGGCAGCGCCGCGAACGCTTCGCCGATCAGCCGCACGACCAGGGCGAACGCGTGGCGGTTGTGCAGCATGGCCTGCCGCACCGGCGTCATCGGCTTCACGGCGATGCGGTGGCCGTAGCCGACCGTCGCCTCGCGATCGGGCAGCTCCGCGGCGAGCGGGATGCGCACGTCGAACCGGACATCCTCGCTGTCGACGAAGCCGTAGTTCATGAAGATCGGCGCCGGCCACAGGACATCCTGCAGGCAGCTGACCAGGTGCGCGCTCATCGCCGCCGGATTGCCCGCGGCCGCGCGCTCGGCCAGCTCGCGGATGGCGCGCTGGCCGTTCTCCCACGCGAAGCGGCGCTTGAGCCAGGCGGCGCGCGCGTCGAGGTAGGCGTTGATCTCGTCGAGCGTGCGGTGCGAGCCTGCCCGCTTCTTCGGCGGGGGCGGCGGCAGCTCCGAGTACGGACGCGCCGACAGCGGCACCAGCTGGGTCGTCGGCGGCGGCGTGTAGCGATACGCCTCGCCGATCGCGTCGACGTGCTGGTTCATCTGCCGGCAGACCGCCTCGGCGACGTCGCGCTCGACGCCGTGCTGCTGGTCGAGATCGCTCACCGGCCCGCGCGGCTCCACGCGGGCCGGGCGGTCGAGGCGCACGAATCCGAACTCGTCGATTCGCGCCCGCATGCCGGTGGTGGCGATGGAGAAGTTCGCGGGATGCCTGAGCGGGGAGGTCTCCGTCGACTCGGCGACCTGGATCTGCGAACGGCGGCGGTAGATCGCGCACTGGCCGTCCGCGCTGGCGAACGACGGGATCAGCCGATGCGGGGGCAGCCAGCGAACGCGCTTTCCGAAGAGGGCGGTGTGCCTGTAGCGCGTGGAGACGAGCTCCGCGGCTGCAACGGGTGAATCGACAAGATCGAACTGCCCGTGACTCAATGCCCACCTTTGGCCGTGAAGAGCGCTGCGCTTCGCGGTCGGTTGTTGTTGTGTGTCCGGTGCGTTTCCGCGCGCACCGCTGTTGCGGGCGCGAGTGTAGGACGAGCGCGGGCGTTTGTGTGGACAAGTTCGAGGCGCGCGCGCGTCGCGTGCCGGGGCGCCGTCGCCGCGCGGGATTGCCGTGCGTCAAACGGCGGAGCGCGACTGGCCGGCGCGCTTTCCGTAAGCTTCGCGCCATGTCGATCCTTTCCACCGCCAAGGGCGTGTTCGCGTCGGTCACGCTCGCGCTCAACGTCCTGATCCTCGTCTCGGCGATGGTCCCGTTCGCGCTCGCCAAGCTGCTGCTGCCGTTCCCGGCGGTGCGCCACGTGACCGACCGCGCGCTGAACGCGATCGCCACCGAGTGGATCGCCGTGAACAACTGGTGGATCGGCGTGGTCGGCGACGTGCGCTGGGACGTGCGGGGCGTCGAGGGCCTCGACCCGAAGGGCTGGTACCTCGTGGCCAGCAACCACCAGAGCTGGGTCGACATCCTGGTGCTGCAGAAGGTGTTCAACCGGCGCATTCCGATGCTGAAGTTCTTCCTCAAGCGCCAGCTGATCTACGTGCCGGTGATCGGGCTGGCGTGGTGGGCGCTCGACTTTCCGTTCATGCAGCGCAAGGGCGGCAGCTCCGGGCCGAAGGACCTCGAGCGCGCGCGCCAGGCGTGCGAGAAGTTCCGCCTGGTGCCGACCTCGGTGATCAACTTCCTCGAGGGCACGCGCTTCACGCGGGCCAAGCACGACCAGCAGCGTTCGCCGTACCGGCACCTGCTGAAGCCGAAGGTGGGCGGCATCGCGACCGCGCTGACCACGCTCGGCAGCCAGTTCCACCGGATGCTCGACGTGACGATCGCCTACCCCGACGCGCCGCCGACCTTCTGGGACATCATGAGCGGCCGCATGCGCGCGGTGACGGTGCACGTGCGGCAGCGCGAGATCCCCGCCGCGCTGCTGGCCGGCGATTACCTCGCCGACAAGGCGTTCCGCGGGCAGATGCAGGAATGGGTCAACGAGCTCTGGACCGACAAGGACGCGCTGCTCGAGGAACTCAAGCAGTCCGCGGCACCCGCACGCTGAGCGCCGGCGTCGCACCGCGCCGGTAGCGCCCTGGCGATTCCCCGGTCACGCGCTTGAAGGCCTTCGCGAACACCACGTCCGACTGGTAGCCGACCGCCTCGGCCGCGCGCGTCAGGCTCAGGCCGTCGGCGCGCAGCGCGTTGGCCGCGCGCAGCACGCGCCAGCGCTGCAGGTACGCCATGGGCGACTCGCCGGTCAGCTCCTTGAAGGTCACCGCGAACGCGGTGCGCGACATCCCTGCCTCGCGCGCCAGCGTGTCGAGCGTCCACGGCTCGGCGAAGTGCTCGTGGATTGCCGCCAGCGCGCGCGCGATCCGCCTGTCGGTCAGGCCGCGCAGCCAGCCGCGCGTGCGCCGGTCCTGGCCCGCGATGTGCGCGCGCACCGCCTGGATGAACAGCACGTCGGCCATCCGCCGCAGCACCGTGCGCGCGCCCTGCTGGTCCGAAGCGATCTCGGCGTCGATGAAGGCGAGCGTCGGCTGCAGCCACCGCTGCACGTGCGGGTCGGCTCCGCGCAGGTGGATCACCGGCGGCAGCGCCGCGAACAGCGGGTTGGCGCGGACCGACTGCGCCGCGAAGAAGCCGCCGGTGACGCGCGCGACCGGGCCGCTGCCCGCATGGCGCACGAAGCCGCGATGGTCCATCGGGTGCGCGGCCAGCCACTGGTCGAAGGGCACGACCTTCGCCTTCGGGCTCGAGCGCACGACGTGCGCGGCGCCGCCGGGCAGCAGGATGAAGTCGCCCGCGCGCACCTTGCGTTCCGCGCGGTCGCCGACCTTGATGAGGCTTTCGCCCGCGCGCATCGCGTAGAAGGGCGCGCGGCCTTCGCGCACGACCGAGATGCCGAATGGCGCGGCGAGGTCCGCCGTGAAGAACACCGGCGCCTCCAGCCGCACCTGCTCCATCACGTCGGTGAGCAGGTCGAAGCCCGCGTCCGCCGGCCTGGTTGCCGTCTTTGAACGAATAGACATATTTCCTGACCGGATGCGTCTTATCTTTATTCCGGATGCCGCGCACGATACGCCTCGTCAAGTCGCCGGTCACAACGGCCGGAGTGCCCCACGAGAGGAGTCGATATGCGCACGAACCACCTTGCCCTCGCCGCCGTCCTTGCCGCCACCGCGCTGTCGGTGCATGCCGGCCCCCGGATGGAAGGCGCCACGAGCCCGTTCACGTACGAAGCGGTGGGTGCAACGCCCGTCGTGACGATCGGCCGCGCCCGCGCCACGCCGAAGGCCGTTGAAGCGCCGAAGCCGGCCGCGACTGCGAAGGCGCCGGCGGCCCCGGCCACCCGCAGCGCCGGCTCTGGCACGGCGGCGTTCACCTACGACGCGCTCGGCGCCACGCCGCACATCGAGCTGCGCAAGCAGCCCTCCGGCAGCGAAGTGCAGGCGCCCGCCGCGGCGCACTGAGCCGCGCCCCGCCCTGCGACGGGCGCGCGGCCCGTCGTTGCTGACCTCGGGCAAGGCGCCCGCAGCCTGACCCCCTCGCCCGGGGCGGAAGGTGCTAGAACATCACCACCTGCCTGTGGAAGGAGTGGTGACATGCGGAGTGGATGGCTGGCCGGCGTGGCGCTCGCGGCGGTGCTCGCCGGATGCGGCTCGCCGGAGGAGGATTCGGGCGGCGGCGGCGGCACGAGTTCCGCCTGGATCCAGACCGACCTCGCCGGCGCGGATCTCGATGGCGACGGTCGCAACGACATCGTCACCATCGCCACGCTGCAGCAGAGCTTCGGCGTGAACGACGGCACGCTGAGGATCTATCGCCAGACCACGCCCAACACGTTCGTCGCCTCGACGATCCGGATCGGCAGCTTTCCGTGGCGGCTGAAGATCAGCGACGTCAACGGCGACGGCGCGCCCGACCTGCTGGTGCTCGACGTGATCGGCGGCTCGGGCGCCAACGACGACGTGCTGTACCTGCTGCTGCAGGACGTCAACAACCGCGGCCGCTTCCTCGCGCCGCGCGTCGTCGCGAGCGGACTGTCGGCCAACGACTTCGTCGTCACCGACGCCAACCTCGATATCGCGCCGGACATCGTGACGGCCGGCGTGCCGGGTGGCGGCGACGGCGCGGCCCAGTACCTGCAGATTCCGACGGCGCGCGGCACGTTCGAGGCGCCTTCGGTGCTGAATCTGGCCGGCCGCGCGCAGCGCGTCGTGGCGGGCGACGTCGCCGGCTCCGCGCGCTTCGACCTGGTTTCCTATTCGATCCTCGACACGAGCGCGAGCGCGAATTCGCCGGGGCAGCTCGTCGTGGCGTACTCGACTCTGTTCAACGCCGCCGGCACCTCGGCGTTCTACCTCACGCCGGGACGCGTGATGGCCACGAACGTCGGCGTGAACGCGCAGGCGATCGCCGTGACCGACGTCGACGGCAACGCGCTGCAGGACATCGTCGTGTGTTTCACCGCCGTGTCGAGCGCGTTCCAGCCGAAGATCTCCGTGGTGCTGCAGCGCGCGCTGGGGCAGCTGGAAGTCGTCGACACCAGCCTTGCGAACCTGAGCGGGCTCGACGGCTTCGTGGTCGCCGACCTCAACGGCGACGGCCGGCCCGACGTGGCGACGACCGGGTTCTTCCCCGTGGGCACGCCCAGCACGGTGCGCTCGCGCACCAACCTGCTGGCGCCGACCATCGCCGGCCGCTATGTGGTGACGGCCTCGATCGACATGCCGGTGCCGATGTCGCGCATCAACGCCATCGATGTCGACGGCGACACGCTGATCGACCTGATCCTGCTTGGCGACAGCAACCGCGCGTACGTGATGTACCAGTCGGCGGCCGTGCCCGGCACGTTCAGCGCGCCGCGACTGCTGTAGCGCGCGGTTCGAGGGACATCGGGACGGGCATGGGTTCAACCTGCCCGCGGCGACGTGGCCGCGGCATCGAGCAATCGCTGGAGGCAGGCCTCGCACAGGCAGCCGGCCGCGGCGTCGTAGTGATCGCGCGGTAGCGCGGGCAGGCGGGCGCACCAGCAGCCAGCGGAGTCGTCGCGGCCGCAGCGGAAGGAGATGCCGCAGCGGGCGCAGGTCGACGGCGCGGCGGACAGGGTTGACTGGGACGAGGGCAAGGCGGACTCCCTGACACCATGCGGCGGACCCCCCGGGCCCCGCCGGCCGTCCGAAGTTACACCTTGATACGGCTTTCCTGGTCAGCGTCAACTAGGATGAAAGCGTTCATCCTGACGAGGACCGCGTGTCCTCGGAGAGGACATTGATGAAAGCATCCAGGGTAGTCGTCGCAGCGGTTCTGTGCGCAATGGCGCTCGGCGTCGTCAGCGAGTCCGCGTCGGCCCGTGGCGGGGGTGGCGGTCATGGCCGCGGCTCGCACGTCTCGGTCGGTGTCTGGGGTCCGGGCTGGTCGGGCGGAGCCTGGCGCCACGGCGCCTGGGGTCCGGGCGTCTGGCGCGGGAGCGGCTGGGTGAGCTCGGGCTGGTGGGGACCGGGCGTCTGGGGTCCGGGCTGGTGGGGCCCGGGGGTCTGGGGTCCCGGAGTCTGGGGGCCCGGAGTCTGGAGTACCGGCGTCTGGGGTCCGAGTGTTGCGGTCGTATCGTCGCCACAGGTCGTGATGGTCCCGTCCGAGCCGCGCGTCTTCGTCGAGCGCGACGCGCCCGCCGCACCAGCCGCCCAGCCCCAGCAGTGGTGGTACTGGTGCCAAAGCGCACAGGGCTACTACCCGTATGTGAGCACCTGCTCCGAGGGTTGGCGGCGCGTCGAACCGCAAGTCCCGCAGGGCCAGCAATGACGACCTCGCCGCAGCGCTGGCCGCTGATCGCGTCGCTCGTCGGCGTGCTTGGGCTCGCCGGCTGCGCCACGCTGCCGGACGGTCCGACAAACTCCGCGCTGCCGGGTAGCCGTCAGACGTTCGACCAGTTCCAGGTCGACGACGCGGGCTGCCGCCAGTTCGCCACGCAGGCGCTGGGCGGCACGACCCCGCAGCAGAACGCGAACAACGCCGCGGTCGGCAGCGCCGTGGTCGGCACCGCGCTCGGCGCGGCGATCGGCGGCCTGCTCGGCGGCAGCGACGGCGCCGCG
>JBFZCF010000053.1:0-11619 GCA_041308065.1 Burkholderiales bacterium | reverse complement strand
CGCGCGCGCTGTACCGCTGGCTGCACGACGAACTGTCACCCCACCCTTCCAACGACGACGCGCATGACGGCTGAACGCTCGCATCCCGACGAACTGATCCTCGGCCTCGTGTCGATCTCCGACCGCGCCTCGCGCGGGGTGTACGAAGACCAGGGCCTGCCCGCCCTGAAGGCGTGGTTCGGGCGCGCGCTGAGCAGCCCCTTCCAGGCCCACGAGCGACTGGTCGCCGACGAGCGGGCCGCCATCGAGGCCACGCTGGTCGAACTCGTCGACGCGGTCGGCTGCGACCTGGTGCTGACCACCGGCGGCACCGGCCCGTCACGCCGCGACGTGACGCCCGAGGCCACGCTCGCCGTCGCGACGCGCGAGATGCCGGGCTTCGGCGAACAGATGCGCCGCATCTCGCTCGAGTTCGTGCCGACGGCGATCCTGTCGCGGCAGGTGGGCGTGCTGCGGGAAGGCACGGGCCACGCCGCGCTGATCCTCAACCTGCCGGGACAGCCGAAGGCGATCGCCGAAACGCTCGAAGGGCTGAAGGCGCCCGACGGCCAGGCCCTGGTGCACGGGATCTTCGGCGCCGTGCCCTATTGCATCGACCTGATCGGCGGCCCGTACATCGAGACGCACGACGCCGTCGTCAAGGCGTTTCGCCCGAAGAACGCACAGCGGAAGCCTCAATGAGCGAACTGCTGCAATGTGTTGAAGTCCAGACAAGCCCCTCGCCCGGCGCGACCGTGATCCTGCTGCACGGCCTCGGTGCCGACGGCTACGACTTCGTTCCGGTCGTGCGCGAGCTCGAGACGCACGGCGCTCCGGCCGCGCGCTACGTCTTTCCGCACGCGCCGGCGATGCCGGTGACGATCAACGGCGGCTACGTGATGCGCGCCTGGTACGACATCCTCGGCGCCGATCTCGTGCGGCGCGAGGACGAGCACGGCATCCGCGCGTCGCAGGCGCTGGTCGAGGCGCTGATCGAGCGCGAGGTGGAGCGCGGGGTCGCGCGCTCGCGCATCGTGCTGGCCGGCTTCTCGCAGGGGGGCGCGATCACGCTGCACACCGGCCTGCGCCAGCCGCAGCCGCTCGCGGGCCTGATCGCGCTGTCGTGCTACCTGCCGCTGGCGGATGCGTTCTCGCGCGAAGCCTCGGCGGCCAGCAAGGGCGTGCCGCTGTTCCTGGCGCACGGCACGCAGGATCCCGTGGTGCCGCTGGCCCGCGGGACCGCCTCGCGCGACGCGCTGCAGGCGGCCGGGTACGCCGTCGAGTGGCACGACTACCCGATGCCGCACTCCGTGAGCGCCGAGGAGATCCGCGACATCGCCGCGTTCATGCAGCGCGTCCTCGCCTGACCACGGGCCCCGCTGTTCAGCGCCGGTCGACGCTCAGGCGGCCGGCGCCGAACGCCACGATCATCAGCAGTCCACCGGTAATCGCCATGTTCTTCAGGAAGAACAGCTGCTGCGTCCGGAACTGGTCCGCCGGATAGCCCCAGAAGTTGTGGAACAGCAGGCTCGCGGCGACCGTGAACAGCGCCAGCGCGAACGCCGCCCAGCGTGTCTTCCAGCCGACGGCAAGCATCACGCCGGCGACGATCTCGAGCGCGATCGTGCCGGCCGCCAGCAGCTGCGCGAGCGGCAGCCCCTTCGACGCGATGTAGGCGGCCGTTCCCTCGAACCCGCCGATCTTGCCGTAGCCCGCGTACACGAACATCGCCGCGATCAGCACGCGGCCGATCAGCGTGGACGCGTCGTTCATCACTGCCTTCATTCCCCTTTACTCCCGTCGTTGTCGAAACCCGTCATGGAAGGTCGAACGCCAGCACCTCGGCGTCGCGGCCGCCCGCCAGTTCGACGCGGCCAGCGTCCGTGATCATCGCCGCGTCCCCGGCAGCGAGCCGCTGGCCGTCGACGCCGATCTCGCCGCGCGCCACGTGCACGTAGGCGCGGCGACCGGGAGCGACGGCGAGCGTCGCACGCTCGTCGCCGTCGAACAGCCCCGCGTATACCCGGGCATCCTGGTGGATCGTCACCGAGCCTTCGGCGGCGTCGGGCGACGCCACGAGACGCAGCCGGCCGCGCTTGTCGGCGGTCTCGAACCGCTTCTCCTCGTAGCCCGGCGCGATGCCCTGCACGCCGGGCACGATCCAGATCTGCAGGAAGTGCGTGACCTGCGTTGCCGAGTGGTTGAACTCCGAGTGCCGCACGCCGGTGCCCGCGCTCATGCGCTGCACGTCGCCCGGACGGATCACCGAGCCGTTGCCCAGGCTGTCCTTGTGCGCCAGTTCGCCATCGAGCACGTAGCTGATGATTTCCATGTCGCGGTGACCGTGCGTGCCGAACCCCATGCCCGGCGCGACGCGGTCCTCGTTGATGACGCGCAGGGGCCCGAAGCCCATGTGCCGCGGGTCGTGATAGTCCGCGAACGAAAAGCTGTGAAACGACTTCAGCCAGCCGTGATCCGCGTACCCGCGTTCGGCGCTGCGCCTGATGGCAAGCATGGGAGACCTCCTTGTTCGTCGCGCTCCGCCCGAGGGCGGCCAGGGGCGCATCGTGCCGGCGTTCCCGATAAAAGAAATCGGGCATAGACTCACGATCTCGTTCACTTCTTTTCACCTTGATCATTGTGGCCAAGCTGAGCCTGGAGTCGCTGGAACTGGTCGATGCGATCGCGCGTCGCGGCAGCTTCGCGGCCGCCGCCGAGGAACTCGGACGGGTGCCGTCCGCGGTGACCTATGCCGCGCGCCGCCTGGAGGATGACCTCGACGTGCTGCTGTTCGACCGCGCCGGCTACCGCGCCCGGCTGACCCCGGCGGGAGAGGAGTTGCTGCGCGAGGGGCGTCACCTGATCGCCGCTGCGGACGAACTCACCCGCCGGGTCCAGCGCGTGGCCGCCGGCTGGGAGCGCGAACTGCGGATTGCGCTGGACACGATCATTCCATTTGATCGATTCCTGCCGCTGCTGGACGACTTCTGCGCGGTGGCGCCGACGCAGGTCCGCGTGACGGAGGAAGTCCTGGGCGGCACCTGGGATGCCCTGCTGACGGGCCGGGCGGACCTCGCGGTCGGCGCGTCCGAGGAGGGACCGGCGCCGCATCGGCTGAGCGTCGGCTACCGCTCGGAGCCACTCGGCGCGGTCGACCTCGTGTTCGCCGTCGCCCCCTTCCACCCGCTTGCGGCGCTGGCGCCGCCGCTCGGCACAACCGAGATCCGCCGCCACCGCCAGGTCGTCGTCGGCGACACCTCGCGGCAGCTCGCGCCGCGCACGACCGGCTTCACGGGCGCGATCGACGTGCTCACCGTGCCGACGATGGCCGCGAAGATCGACGCGCAGCGGGCGGGACTTGGCTGCGGCTACCTGCCGCGCGGACGGATCGCGGACGCGGTCGCGCGCGGCGAACTGCTGATCAGGGAAACGGACCAGGGCGAGCGCAGCAGCGCGCTGAAGGCCGCCTGGCGCAATGATGCGCGCGGCAAGGCCGCGGCCTGGTGGATCGAGAAGCTCAGGACGCCCGCGACGCGCGCGGCACTAACGGCGTGACGTTGGCCGGCATGCTCGCGCCGTGCGCGAAGGCGTAGCGGTTCTTGCCTTTCAGCTTGGCGTCGTACATCGCGAGGTCCGCCAGCTGCAGCAGGCGCTCGAGGTCGCGCCCCTGCTCCGGCGCCAGGGCGACGCCGATGCTTGCCGACACCCGCAGCTCGGCGATGCCTTCGGCGAGCGTCGCCGGCTGCGCGACCGCGCTGAGCAGCCGCTCGGCGATCTTCTCGACTTCCAGCATCGAGCCGACATCGGGCACCAGCACCGCGAACTCGTCGCCACCGCGCCGGGCGACGGTGTCCTGCGGCCGCATCACGCGGGTCAGCCGCGCCGCGATCTCGCGCAGCATGCGGTCGCCGGTTTCGTGGCCGTGCCGGTCGTTGATCTCCTTGAAGCCGTCGAGGTCGATGGCGAGCACCGCGCAGCTCACCTGCCGCAGTTCCGACGTTGCCAGCGCGGCCGCGGCGCGCTCCGCCAGCAGGCGGCGGTTGGGGAGCCCGGTCAGCTCGTCGTGGTGCGCATCGTGCACGGCGTTGGCCTCGCGCTGCTTCAACGTGTCGATGTTGGCGATCACGAAGACATACTCGCCGGCGGCAATGGAACGCGCCGTGACCTGGCACCACGCGGCATCGGCCACGCCGAGGATGGTGCCGCGCCTGACGCGCAGCTCGCGCACCACCGCCTGGTCGCGCGGTCGCGCCTCGTCGGCCGCGCTCGTCACATCGAGCCAGTCTTCCTGTTCGAGCAGAGCGCCGGCGACCGGCACTTTCGCGAGTTCGTCGGGGGGCAGGCCGGCCAGGCGCAGGAACGCGTCGTTGCAGCGCTGCACCATGCCCTGCTTCACGACGGCGATGGCCTGCCCCGCCGAATCGAGCACGGTGCGCTCGACCCGCAAGGCCTCGGACAGCCGCCGTTCGCGCGACTTCAGCGCGGTGAGGTCGGCGTTCATGCCGATGAGGCCGGCGAAGCGCCCGTCGCGGTGGCGCATCGGCACCGCGCTGATCGACACGATGACGCGGCGCCCGTCCTGCGTGAGGTGGACCGCCTCGAGGTCGCGGATCGGCTTTCCCTCGCGCAGTGCGTCGAACGCGTTCAGCACCGCCGGCTGCTCGACATCCTTCGGCAGCAGCACATCGATCGGGCGGCCCAGCAGGTCGCGCGGTTCGTAGCCGTAGATCTCGCGCGCGGCGCGCCGACTGACGAACGTCAGCGTCAGGGTGTGATCGCAGGCCCAGATCAGGCTGGCGGACGCCTCCACCAGCGACTTGTACAGCGCCTTGCTGCGCTTGAGCTTGTCGAGCTCGAGCAGTTCGGTCGGCGAGGCGATGGTGTCGAGGACCATCACCGCGTTGCTCTTCGCCCCCGTGTAAGGAATGAAGTGGCTGCGCAGCTGCAGTCGTCCGCCGGAACGGCTCGTGCGGGCGTTGACGACATCGAACGCAGCCTCGCCGCGCAGCGCCTTCTGGATCCCGTTCATCACCGCCAGGCGCGACTCCGGCTTGAACTCGAACGCCTCGTCCCACTGGGGCCGCAGGCTCGGCGCCGCCCGCACACCCCAGCGGCGCGGCTCGTTGCCCTGCGCGTGCACCACGCGGCCCTGGTCGTCGACGATCCAGACGAGCACCGGAAGCCGCGCCAGCAGGTCGCCGGCGGCCTCGCGGACCGCGGAGGCGGCGCTGGCGCGCGCCTCGGCGATCGTGCCGATGATCATGTGGACGGCGCCGGAGGCGCGCGGAACGCGCGTCATGCACACGACGCGCACGCTGCGCAGCGCGCCGGTCGCGTCGCGCAGCTGCATGCAGTCGTCGAACACGCCGCCGGCCCGGAGCGCCGCGCGGTACTGGCCGTTGATGCGCGCGCGGTCGGCCTCCGGAATCAGGTAGGCCAGCGGGAAAGCGTGCGGGTCGGCCATCAGCCGGCCGGCCTCGGGGGCGGGGAATTCGCGCGGCACGACGAGGCGGCCGCGCTCGTCGCGGAACCACGGCAGGCCCTGCTGGCCGCCGATCCAGTCGGCAAGCCGCAGCGCGTCCTCGAGCAGACGCTGCTGCTTCGGCGGTGACTTCTTCTCCTCGGTCAGTGCAATCACCAGCACCGAGCTCGCCCGGCCCGGCTCCATGAAGCGGACGCGTCCCTTCCACGTCGGCCCGGGCGACGTGCGGTGCGCCGCGCGCACCTCGACGTCGACGCTGCCAGCGCTCCGGTGCCTGGTCGGATCGAGCGCCGACGCCGGCTCCGCGACGATCGACTGGTCGATCGAATTGCCGACGATGGACTGCTCGCCGCGGCCGATGAATTCGCTCGCCGCCCCATTGACGTCGATGACGCGGTTGTCGCGCGCGACGATGACCGGCGTGGGCATCGCATGGACCGCGGCCTGCCAGCCGAACTTGGTCGGGTTGCTGACCAGCGTTTGCGGCGGCTTGCCCTCGCCGTGCCGCGCCAGAGGCTGCTGGCGTCCGATCCACCACGCGGCGAGCAGCCAGAGCGGAAACGCGAGCGCGAACACGACGTTGCCGGGCACCCGCAGCAGGCCGATCGCCGAGATGGCGATCCACGCCGCGATGTAGAGCGTCCAGACGCGCGGCCAGCCGCCGTAGCTCAGGGCTCCGAACAGCACGGCGCCGCTCGCGGCGTACGCGCCCGAGCCACCAAAGAAGATCTCCGGCTTCGGCACCAGCGCGAGCATCGCGGCCCACAGCACGAGGTCAGCGATCGCCGTCCCAAGGTAGGCGCGGCCCGGCGCCGAGTCCGGCGCCAGCGCGACCCGGGAGTCGACGTGCGACGTCGCAATCATGAAGCGCACGGCCGAATTCGCGGCGGCGAGCGCCAGCCACGCGAAGGCCCAGGCGCCGGCGCCCGCGCCCAGCGCGACGAAGGTGGTCAGGACCGCGAGCAGCAGCAGCGCCGGCAGCAGGCGACGCTCGACGGCGAACGCGGTGCGGAGGTCGAACGACTGCGACGTGATGGATCGCGGCGGCGCTCTTCGCGCAGTGGGGACGGCTCCGCTCGGCTCCATCGTGGCGTGTCGGTAGGTGCTTCTGATGCGCAGCGCGTTGTCGGCGAGATCGCCTGCGCCTTCACGTCAAGGGCGCATCGTAGCCGGCGCCGGATGCGCCCAGCAATCACCGGCCGTCGGAACACGCCGCCCGGAGCCGGCTCGGTGCGCCTTCCGTGATAATCGGAGCCACGGCAGACGCGGAGCGCCGTGCCCCGCGCGCGCTCCCGCGACATCGCCACATCCACTCCCGAGCCCGATCGATGGCCTACCGGGGCCGGTTCGCCCCCTCGCCCACCGGCCCGCTGCACGCCGGCTCCCTCGTCGCAGCGCTCGCGAGCTGGCTCGACGCGCGCGCTGCGGGCGGCGCGTGGATCGTCCGGATCGAGGATCTCGACCCGCCGCGCGAGGTGGCGGGGGCGAGCGAGGAGATCCTGCGCCAGCTGGCGGCGTGCGGACTCGAGTCCGACGAACCGGTGCTGCTCCAGAGCCGGCGTTCGGACGCGTACGAGGCCGCGTTCCTGCGACTGGCCGGACAGGGGTTGGTGTACGGCTGCGCCTGCTCGCGGAAGGACGTCGAGGCGGCCATCGCCGCGCGGCCGGGCTGGCCGGACGGCGTCTATCCCGGCACGTGCTCACGAACCGCCATCGCGCCGGCGAGCGTACGCGCCTGGCGCCTCCGCGTGCCCGACGTGACCGTGTCCTTCGTCGACCGAGCGGTCGGTCCGTGCGCGCAGTCACTCGCGAGCGACGTCGGCGACTTCGTGATCCGGCGCGCGGACGGCCTGTGGGCGTACCAGCTGGCGGTGGTGGTGGACGATGCGCACCAGCGCATCACCGACGTCGTCCGCGGGGCGGACCTGCTCGACAACACGCCGCGGCAGATCCTCCTGCAGCGCGTGCTCGGGCTGCCTGAGCCGCGCTACCTGCACGTGCCCGTGGTGGTCGACGAGCGCGGCGAGAAACTGTCGAAGCAGACGCTCGCACACCCGCTGGACAGGCACGCCCCGCTGCCCGCGCTGGAAGCCGCCGGGCAGCACCTCGGTCTTCCGTGCATCGGCGCGGACGACGTTGCGTCGTTCCTGCGCGTCGCCACGGCCGAGTGGAGGGAACACTATCCCCTGCCGCGGTGTCCGTGAGCAGCTGAGCAGCGTTTCGTCGGCCTCGGAGCCAGAGCATCGCTTTCCAGTCAAGGCGATCCAGCTGAAAGCGAGCCGTCCCCTGCGCTTGGCCGAGGCGGACAAGCTGATCGAGGTTGGGCTGGCACAGGCCACGCGGTCACAGCGATGTCGTCGACCGACGGCCCGGCGTGCGACCTTGCAGCCACACCGCGCGGGCGGTGCGCATGGGACTCCGCTGCAAGGCGCACGTGGCCAAAGCTCCCAGAGAGCGCGGGGCGCGCAGGAGACTCCGGCGCAGGCAACCACCTGCCGAAACGACTCAGCCGACGCGACGCGTCAGCGCACCGAGGCGACCACGCTCGCGACCGCCGCGGTCAGCTTCTTCGCGTACGGAACATGCAGGAACTCGTTGGGGCCGTGCGCGTTCGAGTGCGGTCCCAGCACGCCAGTGATGAAGAACTGCGCGCGCGGGAACTTCGCGCCGAGCATGCTCATGAACGGGATCGTGCCGCCCTCGCCGATCCACGCGACGTCGCGCTGGTAGACGCTGCGCGACGCCGCTTCGAATGCCTGTTTCAGCCACGGCGCCGTGTCCGGCGCATTCCATCCGGTCGCGCCGTGGTCAGCCAGGAAGGTCACGCGGGCGTCGTACGGCGGGTTCTCGGTGAGGGCCTTGCGCAGCGCCCATGTCGCCCGCTCGCCGTCGACCGTCGGCGGTATCCGCATGCTCAGCTTGAAGGTCGTCTTTGGCCGCAGCACGTTGCCGGCGGAGTCGATCGACGGGAACCCCGCCGCGCCGGTCACCGACAGCGCGGGCCGCCACGTGCGGTTCAGGATCGCCTCGACGGGATCCGTGGTGGTCGGCAGCGCGTGAGCCTGGGCGTCGGGCCCGTGGTTGCACGTAATCCACGGAAACTCCTTCCACACCTGGTCGCCGAGGATCGCGCCGGCCGCGTGCGCCTGTTCGACGCGCTCCGCCGGGATCTCCGCGTGCAGTTCCGGCAGCAGGACGTGCCCGGTGGCCGCGTCGTCGATGCGGTTCAGCAACTGGCGCGCGATGCGGAACGACGACGGCACGATCCCGCTCGCATGGCCCGAGTGCACGCCCTCGGACAGGATCTCGACGGTCAGCGTGCCGCCGACGAGCCCGCGCAGCGAGGTGGTGACCCACAGTTGCTCGTAGTTGCGGCAGCCGGAGTCGAGCCCGACGAGCAACTGCACGTCGCCGAGCCGCGGCGCCAGCAGGTCCAGATACGCGGGCAGGTCCGGACTGCCGCTTTCCTCGCAGGTCTCGATCAGGCCGACGCAGCGCGGACGCGGCGCGCCCTGGGCGTCGATCGCGGCGATCGTCGTCAGCGCGCAGTACACCGCGTAGCCGTCGTCGCCGCTGCCGCGGCCGTAGAGCTTGCCGTCCTCGTAGACGGGCTTCCACGGGCCGAGGTCGTCGCGCCATCCGACCATCTCCGGCTGCTTGTCGAGATGGCCGTAGAACAGCACCGTGCGGTCGTCGCCGAGGCCTGCGGTCGCCGGCACGTCGAAGAACAGGCACGGCGTCAGGCCGTCGATCGTGACGATTTCGAGCTTCAGCCCGGCGATCGGCTGGGCGCGGCACCACTGCTCGGCCGCCTGGATCACCGCCTTGAGGTGCCCGTGCGCCTCCCAGCTCGCATCGAACGCGGGCGACTTCGCGGGCACGCGCACGTAGTCGATCAGCTGCGGCAGCAGGTCCTCGTCCCAGCGGCGAGCGACGAAGCGATCGAGATCGGCGAGGTTCATCAGGGCGTCTCCAGGCGATGGAACCAGCGAGTTTATCGCCGCGGTCTGGGGCCTGTTAACGAAACGGCCGCCCGTGGGCGGCCGTTCCAGGGAGCGCGGTCGCGCTACTTCTTCTCGGCCTTGGCCTTGTCAGGCGTGGCGGGTGCCGACGTCTTCGTCGCCGCGGCCGCGGGGACCGCGGCCGGGGCCGGCGCGGCCGCCTTGGCTTCGACGTTCAGGTTGACCCCCGGCCACTGCCGCCCGTGGCACGCCGGGTTGGCGCAGAAGTTGCCGCCTTCGCGCCCGAACTCGAGCTTGCCATGGCACATCGAGCAGCTCTCGTCGATCTTGAAGCGGTGATCGTGCATGAAGTTCGGCTCTTCGTGGCTCGACGGCGGCGTGACGCCGGCGACCACCGTCGACGGCACGGTGCCCTTGCCGTTTTCGAGCGTCACCCTCGGCAGGTCGTGGCACAGCGTGCACTGAAGCCGGATCGACTCGCCCTTCTCGTTCAGGTGCTTGCCGTCGTGGCAGCGGAAGCAGCCCTCGGCGTCGAAGTGGCCGGTGTGGGTGGCGAACGACTTCCACGAGAAGCCCTGCGCCTCGAAGGACCGATCGAGCATGATCGTCCTCATCTCGGCCAGGAACTGCTTCTCCTTCGCCTGGAGCTCAGGCTTCACGTTGGCCTTGGCGCTGTTCTCCGCCAGGATCGCGTCGATCTTCTTCTCGCGCTCGGCGCGCGGCCCGCTGAACTCGCCCGCCGCGGCGATGATGGCCTCGGATCGCGCTTTCACGCTCGGCAGGCTGCGGTCGATGCGGCCGTCGGCGATGGCGTCGTCCACGACCCGCGCCGGATTCCGGAACGGGTGGCCGACATTGTTGTGACAGTCGTAGCACTCCATGCGGCGCGGTTGGAGCTTGGCCAGTTCGTCAGCGGTGACCTTCGAGGTCGGATCGATGAACGTGGAGGTCGAGCCGTCCTTCCGCGTGACCTGCACCCACGGGATCTCGCGCGCCTGCGGCGTCGGCGCCTTGAACGACACGTCGTTCTCGATGTGCCAGTGGATGCCCTTCGAGATGCCCTCGCGCGCGATGCCGGTGGCCGTGTGCAGCGTCAGGCGGGTGATGGACTCGCTGCTCTTCTCGTCGGTGTCGTAGCGCTTCTTGACCGCGATGCTGTCGTGGTGCTCGACCGCCGGCCAGTGGCAGGCCTCGCAGTTGTCTCGCGACGGCCGCAGTGTGTGCGAGCCAACCGGCCGTTCGTAGCCGACGATCATGCCCCACAACTCATTCACGTGGGTGGGCTTCAGCGCCAGCATGTGCAGCGTCGACAGGCGGCCCATGTGGCACTCGACGCACTGCACGCGTGCGTGCACCGACTGCTTGTGGATAACCGACTCCTCCGGGTGCACCTGGTGGCACACGGTCGCGCAGAAGTGATCGCTGTTCGAGTACTCCCACCCCGCGATCCCGACTGCCGCAAGCACCATCAGTCCGATGCCGATGGCCACGAACGTGCCAATCGCCCCAATCATGGTCTTGCGACCGAAGCTCATCTTCATGCTTGTTCTCCTCCCCCCGGATTGTCACGAGGGCTCCGTCCCTGCGGACGGAGCCCTCATCGCAATGCTACCGCCAAGCCTAGAAGATGACGCCGTACAGGATCAGGCCGATGGTGATCAGGCCGAGCACCACGCCCGCCGTGCCGAGGATCCTGCCGAACAGCAGGCCTTCGCGCCTCGGCGCCGGCGCCTCCAGCTGCTGCAGCCGGCCCTGCTCGACCATGCGCGCGTACTCGACCGGGCGTTCGTCCTTCATCTCGTGCTCG
Organism: Burkholderiales bacterium; assembly: GCA_041308065.1. Classification (GTDB taxonomy): domain Bacteria; phylum Pseudomonadota; class Gammaproteobacteria; order Burkholderiales; family Burkholderiaceae_F; genus JAOUJD01. The sequence goes on along the minus strand of JBFZCF010000053.1, from coordinate 389 downwards.
GAGACAACGCCGGTGATGAACACCATGTCCATCGGGAACTTCTCCGGCCGCAGGTGGCCGTTGAAGAAGTGGATCGTGAAGATGAAGCCCACTGCCAGCAGCGCCTCTTCCCCGTGGACGATCGTCGCGATGTTGAACACCCAGCCCGGCAGGAACTGCGAGAAGAACGTCGGGAACCAAAGCATGAAGCCCGAGCCGCCGATGATGAACATACCCCAGAAGACCGCCCAGTAATCGAACTTCTCCCAGTACGTGTAGCGGTCGAACTGCGGGCGCGGCCCCTTGCCGAAGAACCACTTGAACATGCCGACGATGTCCTGCCCGTCCTTCAGGTTGGGCACCATCGAGTTCGGCCCCCAGAAGTAGCTGAGCCAGTCCTCGGCCATGAA
>JBFZCF010000052.1:0-11656 GCA_041308065.1 Burkholderiales bacterium | reverse complement strand
TTCCAGCCGTCGAACGCCGGCGGCGGAATCAGCATGGCGAAGTTGGTCTTGCCGCAGGCCGACGGGAACGCCGCGGCGATGTGGTACTTCTTCCCGTGCGGCGGCGTCACCGCCAGGATCAGCATGTGCTCGGCGAGCCAGCCCTGGTCGCGGCCCATCGTCGACGCGATGCGCAGCGCGAGGCACTTCTTCCCGAGCAGGGCGTTGCCGCCATAGCCGGAACCGTACGACCAGATCTCCCGCGTTTCCGGGAAGTGCACGATGTACTTGGTGTCGCTGCATGGCCACGGCACGTCCTGTTCGCCCTCCGCCAGCGGCTTGCCGACCGAGTGCAGGCACGGGACGAACTCGCCGTCGGTGCCGAGCAGGTCGATCACCGCGCGGCCCATGCGCGTCATGATGCGCATGTTCACGGCCACGTAGGCGCTGTCGGACAGTTCGACCCCGAGCTGGGCGATGTGGCTGCCGAGCGGTCCCATCGAGAACGGCACGACGTACATCGTGCGGCCGCGCATGCAGCCGGCGAACAGGCCGTCCAGCGTCGCTCGCATCTCGGCGGGCGCCATCCAGTTGTTCGTGGGACCGGCATCCTCCTTCTGCTCGCTGCAGATGAAGGTGCGGTCCTCGACGCGCGCCACGTCGCTCGGGTCGGACAGGGCAAGGTAGCTGTTGGGGCGCTTCGCCGGATTCAGTCGCTTGAACGTCCCCGACTGCACCAGTTCTTCGCAGAACCGGTCGTACTCGGCCTGGGATCCGTCACACCACACGATGCGATCGGGCTGGGTCAGGCGGGCCATGTCGGCCACCCAGGCGATCAGCTTCTTGTTCCTGACGTACGAAGGGGCGGCCGCCTGCCCCGAAAGCACTGCACTCATTGGTCCTGCCTCCAAGGTCGTCGCCTTGTCCCTCGGCGAGGGCGCAGCGATCGGGGATTCCTGCCACTTCGTGGCTTGTGGCCGCGAGCAATCGGCGGGCGGCGGATGGCCGCGAAGCGCCAGTTGCGGGAAAGAGAGTTATTTTAGCCGGGGCCACCAATCCAACCAAGGCGCGCGCTTGCGCACGCCCCGGACCCGAGCCGACGAACGGCGGATCCCGCTCCCACACACCCCCGGAACCTCTCGATGAAGATCCTGATCCTCGACGACTATCAGGACGTCGTCCGCCACCTCGACTGCTTCGCGCGCCTGCGCGGTCACGACGCGCGGGTGCTCACCGCGCCGGCCGCCGGCCTCGGCCAGCTCGCAGTGCGCCTGCGCGACGCGGAGGCCCTCGTCCTGACACGCGAGCGCACGCGGATCACCGAAGCGTTGCTGGCCCGCCTGCCGAAGCTTCGGATCATCAGCCAGACCGGAAAGGCCGGCCCGCACATCGACGTCGAGGCCTGCAGCCGCCGCGGCGTCGCGGTCGCGGAGGGCCCGGGGTACCCCGCGGCGACTTCCGAGTTCACATGGCTGCTGATCCTCGCCGCGATGCGCCGCCTGCCCGCATACATGGCGAACCTCTACGCCGGCGCCTGGCAGCAGAGCGTGCCGGCGCGACCGGACTGGCCCCTTGCCGGCCTCGGCGTCGCGCTGGCCGGCAAGACGCTCGGGGTGTGGAGCTACGGCAAGATCGGCGCCCTGGTCGCCGGCTACGGCAAGGCCTTCGGGATGCGGGTGCTGGTCCACGGCAGCGAGCAGGCGCGCGGCCGCGCGGAAACGGACGGCCACGCCACGACGGCCAGCCGCGCAGAGCTGTTCGAGCGCGCCGACGTGCTGACGCTGCACCTGCGGCTGGCCGAGAGCACGCGCGGATGCGTGAAGCCGCAGGACCTGGCGCGGATGCAGCCCACCGCCCTCCTGGTCAACACGAGCCGCGCCGAACTGGTCGAACCCGGCGCGCTCGTCGAAGCCCTGCAGCGCGGGCGCCCCGGGATGGCCGCCGTCGACGTCTACGAGCGCGAGCCCGCGCGCGACGAGCCGCTGCTGCGGCTGCCGAACGTCGTCGCCTCGCCGCACCTCGGCTTCGTCGAGCGCACGTCCTACGAGACGTTGTTCGGCGGCGCGTTCGACAACGTCGTCGCCTTTGCCGACGGCCAGCCGCGCAACCTCGTCAACGCCGCCGCCCTCGCGGCCCGTTAGCCGGGCCAGCTGCGCCTGGCGGCGGGGGGGTGGCGGGGAGGCGGTCGCCTCTGCGCTGCGCGGCGCGGTGTCACTCGACGATGTTGATCTCGACCGCCTGCGGCCCCTTCTGTCCCTGCTGCACCTGGTACTCCACGCGCTGGTTCTCCTTCAGCGTGCGAAATCCCTTCGACTTGATGCCGCTGTAGTGGGCAAACAGATCCGAGCCGCCGTCGTCGGGCTTGATGAAGCCGAAACCCTTCGTTTCATTGAACCACTTCACGATCCCTGTCGGCATGCGATTTCACTCCGGGGTTGGCGCGGGAAAGCGCCCGCGACGCGCAAACGATCTCGCTGTGTAGTTGGCCGGGAGCAGGTAATGCGACAGGAACGGCCCGTCTCGTGTCACCGGGCGGCTGGCAAAGGCGTCTCCATATTCACAGCCGAATCGACTGCCACTTCACGCTACTTCAGCGCCCGGCGAACTTCCAGGCGCCTCAGCCCCACTTTAGAGCGTGCGGCGCCGATGGCAATTCGGGTGCCCACGTACCCCGGGCGACGCGAGGATCGCGGAACCACGCGATGCGCGCGCAAGCCCGGCATCCGGCCGCCTCGGGACGAGAACGGCCGCCCGCGCCTCAGGCGGCGCCGGCGCGCCGGTTCTTCCAGCGCCCCCACGCGCGGTAGGTGATCCCCACGCTCAACACGACGGCGGCCATCCGTATCGCGTGAAACGCCGTGACGATGGGCACGCCGAGCTGCAGTGCCTTCGCGGTGAGCGCCATCTCCCCGATGCCGCCCGGCGTCGTCGCCACGATCGCGGTCGACCAGTGCAGGCCGGAACCGGCCGACAGCAGCCAGCCGAACACGGCCGCGATCACGAGGTACACGAGCGTGACCGCCGCCACGGCGCCGAGGAAGCGCGGCGCCGACTCGAAGAACCCGGGCGTGAAGCGCGTGCCGAGCCCGATGCCGATCAGCAGCTGCCCGGCATTGACGACGGGCACGGGCAACGACGACCAGGTGAGGCCCATCGACGTGACGACCGCGGCGGCCAGCAAGGGCCCGATCATCCAGCCGTTCGGCGAGCCCAGCCGGCGCATGGCCCATGCCGCCCCGCCCGTGACGGCCGCCAGCAGGACGAACCCGCCCCATGAGAACTCGCGTGCGACCGGCACGTAGGGATCGAGGCCGTGGATGTCGAACGCGTTCAGCAGCAACGGCACGATCAGCACGACCAGCATGATGCGCAGGCTGTGCGCGGCGGCCACGCGCTCGACTTGCCCGCCGTGCCGCTCCGCCAGCACCGCCATCTCGCTCGCGCCGCCGATCGCCATGCCGAAGAACGCGGTCGGCGCATCGGTCGCAACCATCTTGCCCAGCAGCCAGCTGCCGAGCACGCCGAGCGCCAGCGCGAAGGCGACGGCCAGCGCAACCCACGGCCCGAGCCGAACCACCTCGCGCACGACATCGGGCGAGAAGTACAGCCCGAGCGCCACGCCGATGATCCATTGCCCGGCCTGGCGCCCGCCGGGCGGCGACGCAAGCCCGCCGTGCAGCGTGCTGACGAGCGCCACCGCCACCAGCGGCCCGATCAGCCACGGCAGCGGCGTCCGGATCCAGACGCAGAGGAGCGCGCCGAGCAGGGCGATGGCGAGCGAGCGCAGGACAGGAAAGAGAAGGGCCATCGGCGGCGGCCCGCGCGCGGCGCGAACCCGGGCGCGGCGCTGTCGCACGCCGCGCGGCAGTCTAGCCGCCGCGAAGCGCCGCGTCAGTCCGCCCGCAACGCGTCGACGATCTTCATGCGGCTCGCCTTGATCGCCGGCAGGAACCCGCCGACGAAGCCCATCAGCAGGGCGAAGGCGAGCGCCTGCGCGACGATGCGCGGGGTCAGCGTGAACGAGAACGCGAGCTCCGAGAACGACTGGAAGTTGGTGGTGGACACCGTGATCGCGGTCAGCGAGCTGGCCGCCGCGAGCCCGGCGAGGCCGCCGACCAGCGCGAGCAGCAGCGATTCGCCGAGAAAGGCCGCGAGGATCGCGCGCCGCCGGAACCCGAGCGCGCGCAGCGTCCCGATCTCCCCGGTGCGGGTGGCGACGGCCGAGTACATCGTGATCGTCGCGCCGATCATCGCGCCGAGCGAGAAGATCACCGACAGCGCCATGCCCAGCAGCGTGATGAACGTGGACAGGCCGGCCGACTGGTCCTCGTAGAACTTCGTCTCCCGCTTGATGCTCACCTTCAGCCGCGGGTCTTCGTCCAGCCGGGCCTTCATCGGCTCGAACGAGTCCGGCGTCGCGAGGCGCGCGATCACCGACGAGTAGCCCGACCGCCGGAACGCCTGCATCATCTGGTCGACGTCGCCCCAGATCTCGGAGTCGAAGCCGCTCTTGCCGGCGTCGAACACGCCGACGACCGTCCAGGCCCGGCCGGCGAACGACAACTGCTGCCCGAGCTCGACGCCGGCGAACCCGCGCGCCACCGAGGCGCCGACGACGATCTCCGACGAGCCCGCGCGGAACATCCGCCCCTGCACGATCCTCGCCTGCGGCCGCAGCGCGATGCCCATCTCCGGCACGCCGCGCACGACGACATTGCTGCGCTTGGTCGGCTGGTCGATCTTGGGCAGCGAGTTCAGCACCACCACTTCCTTCGAGACCAGCGCCCGGCCGTCCGGTCCGCGCGCGACCTCCGGCACGGTCTCGACCAGCGCCGCCTGGTCGCGCAGGATGCCGCTCTGCACCTCGGTCTGGCTGCCCTGCCGGATCACGACGACGTTGTCGACCGAGCCCGTCGACACCAGCGTCGCCTTCAGGCCTGCGTCCAGCATCAGCACGGCCGCGAAGACGAACACGACCAGCGCCATGCCGCCCGCGGTCAGCGCCGTGGTGAGCTTGCGCACCCAGAGATTGCGCGCGACGTAGCTGAGCGGGATCTTCATCCGTCCACGCGCGGTGTTCGCGACCGCTGCGCCCGCGCGCCCTCGCCGCCCAGCCACCGGTCAGGCCACATGGCGCAGCCCTTCGACGATCCGGATGCGCGAGGCGCGAACCGCCGGGACGACGCCGGCAACGAGGCCGACCACCAGGGCGCACGCGGCCTGCAGGTAGAACGTCTGCGGCACCAGCGGCATCTTGGCGAACACGCTGATGGTCGCGGCGTGGAACACCTGCACGACCGGCGGCGTCAGCAGCATGCCGATCGCGCCGCCGACGACGGCGAGCAGCATCGCCTCGGCGAGGATCAACAGGGCGACAGTGCGCGGCGGGAAGCCGAGCGCTTTCATCGTCGCGTACTCGGACAGCCGCTCGCGCGCCGTCATCGCCATCGTGTTCGCCGCCACCGCCATGATGATCAGGATGACGACGTAGCTGACGCCCTCGATCGCCACGATGATCGTCTCGATCATCGCGACGAAGGCGAGCGTGAACGCCTTCTCGGTCTCGGTCAGCGTCTCGGCCAGCGAGTTCTTGAACTCGGCGTCGATGGCGCGCGCGATGTCGGCCGAGGCCGAGCTGTCGGCGATGCTCACGATGAACACGCCGGCCTGGTCGGAGCGGCGGGGGAAGACCTTCCTGATCTGCTCGTTCAGGTAGTCGAAGTGGAAGTACATCTGGCGCGTGATCGTCGTCTCGTCCTTCGCGTCGTAGATCGCGCGCACCGTGAACTCCCAGTTGCCCGGGTAGATCGAGCTCTTCAGCGGGATCGTGTCGCCCACCTTGAAGCCGTACAGGTCGGCGAGCTGCCGGCCGACGACCGCCCCGCGACGATCGCGCAGGAAGGCCGCGTACTCGTCGGGATCGAAGACGTATTCCGGGTACATCGGGAAGTACGTCGGCGCGTCGACGGCGAACTGCGCGAAGAAGTTCTTCGGCTCCTTGTAGACCCCGCCGAACCAGTTCGACACCGACACGCCGGTCACGCCCGGGACCGCGCGGATCTTCTCGCGGTAGTACACCGGCATCGAGAACGTCAGCGAGATGGCGTTGCGGGCGATGAGCCGGGTCGCCGAGGCGGCGTCCGAGCCGGCGTACCACGCGCGCACGACGGTCTGCAGCAGCCCGAACGCGAGCACCGCGATCACCAGGCCGACGATGGTCAGCGTCGAGCGCAGCCTGGCGCGGAAGACGTTGCGCGCGACGAGCTTGAAGAAGAACATCAGTGCGCCGGGGCGGTGTCGGTCAGCTGGCCCTTGTCGAGGTAGATCAGGTGATGCGCGGCCTCCGCGGCGCGCGGGTCGTGCGTCACCATCACGATCGACTTGCCGAGCTCGACGTTGAGCCGGTCGAGCAGCTTCAGGATGTCCGCCGCGGACTGCCGGTCGAGGTCGCCGGTGGGCTCGTCGGCGATCACGAGCAGCGGGTCGGTCACCAGCGCGCGGGCGATCGCGACGCGCTGCTGCTGTCCGCCCGACAGCTCGTTCGGGTAGTGCTTCATGCGGTCGGCGAGCCCCACCATGTCGAGCAGCAGCTCGACGCGCTCGCGGCGCTCGGCGCGCGACAGGTCGGTGAGCTGCAGCGGCAGCTCGACGTTCTCGAACGCCGTCAGCACCGGCATCAGGTTGTAGAACTGGAACACGAAGCCGACGCTGCGCGCGCGCCAGTCAGCGAGTTCCGAGTCGCCGAAGCGGGTGATGTCCTCGCCGGCGATCGCCAGTCGCCCGGCGTCCGGCTTGTCGATGCCGGCGATCAGGTTCAGCAGCGTGCTCTTGCCCGACCCGGACGGCCCCATCAGCGCGACGAAGTCGCCCTCGCGGATCGTCAGGTTGATGTCCGTGAGCACCGGCACGACCTGGTCGCCGCGCACGTACGACTTGGTGAGGCCGACGATCTCGACCAGCAGCGGGCGTTCACCCGCCGGAAGCGGCGCGGCGGCCATCGCCCTACTTCTTCGCCGCCGTCACGGCCGCGCCGTCGGCGAGGCGCTCGTTCGGCGCCGACACCACGCGGGTGCCGGGCGCGAGATCGACGCGCACCAGGTCGCCCACCTTCGCGCCGACCGCGACCGGCTGCGACTTCGCCCGCTCCCCGCCGCCCTTCTCGTCGCGCGTGACCACGAACACGACGTCGCGGCCGTCGCGCTTGACGATCGCGTCCGGGCGCACGGCAGGCACCGGCTTGCGCTCGTCGGCCGCCAGCGAGCGCGACAGGAAGCCGATCTTCGCGCTCATGTCGGGCAGCACGCGCGTGTCGCGCTCCACGAACGCCACCTTGACCAGCAGCGTCGCCTTGCTGCGGTCGACGGTCGGCACGACGCGGCTCACTTCGCCGAGCAGCCGCAGGTCGGGAAAGGCGTCGAGCTGGATCTCGGCCGGCTGGCCGACCGTGATCTTCGCGATCGACGACTCCGAGACGTCGGCCTCGACTTCGAGCGTTTCCATGTCGGCCATCGTCACCACGGCACCCGTGGTGCCCGACGCCGACGAGAACGGCGTGACGATGTCGCCGACGTTCGCGCTCTTCGTCAGCACGATGCCCGTGAACGGCGCGCGGATCAGCGTCTGGTCGTAGGCGACCCCGGCGACGCGGGCGTTGGCCTCGGCCACGGCGATCTGCGCCTGCAGCGACTCGATCGCGGCGCGGGCCTTGTTGTGGCGCGCCTGCGCCGTGTCGAGCGCGGAACCCGAGATGAAGTTCTGCCGCGCGAGATCCTGCGCGCGCTTGAGCGCCGCCTGCGCGTCGTCGAATTCGGCCTGCCCTTGCGCAAGGTTGGCGCGCGCGGCCTGCACCTGCGCCTGCGCCTGCTCACGCTGCGCCGCGACATCGCGGTTCTCGAGGCGCGCGATGACGTCGCCTTCCTTGACCATCTGGCCCTCCTGCACGCCGAGCCACTCGAGGCGGCCGGTGCCCTTGGACGACACCGACGCGCGCCGGGCGGCGACCACCCGGCCGGTCGCGTTCAGCACGGCCACGGACGTCGACGGGTAGGCGGATGCGACGGTCGCGATGTCGACCGCCGTCGCCGCCTGCCGCCCGCGGACCACGAAGGCCGCCGCCAGCACGACGGCCAGCACGACGAGCCACACCCACCAGCGCTTCCACAGCGGGCGACGGCGGCGCAGCGCCGGCCCCGCGCTGCGATCGATCGCGAGCCGCGACAGCGAAGCGGAGGACGAGGAACTGCTGGCGGGCTGGTCTGCCATTGCGAATCCGAAGAGGGGGAGCGGCGCAATGCTATCGGATGCCTGCGCCCGGGCCAGCGCGGCGCGCCTACTTGCCGATGCAGAACCGGCTGAAGATCACGCCGAGCAGGTCGTCGGCCGTGAACTCACCGGTGACCTCCGCCAGCGCGTTGCCGGCGAGGCGCAACTCCTCGGCGAACAGATCGAGCACCGCGTCGCGCCGCTCGGCGTGCGCCGCGGCGGCGCCCAGGTGCTCGCGCGCGCGCTCGAGCGCCTGGACCTGGCGCGTGCGCGCGAGGATCACGTTCTCGCCCGTGGTGTCGCGCTCCCACCCGGCGATGCGCTTCAGTTCCGCGCGCAGCAGCCCGACACCGGCGCCGCTCTTCGCCGACAGCCACACGCGCGGCCCGTCGACGCGGGGCGACTGCCCGGCCAGGTCGATCTTGTTCAGCACCGTCAGGACCGGCACTCCGCGCCCGATGCGCGCTTCGACCTGCCGCATGACATCCTCGTCGCGATCCGGGTGCGCGGCGTCGACGAGGTGCAGCACCGCGTCGGCCCGCGCGAGCTCGGCCAGCGTGCGCTCGATGCCGATCTTCTCGACTTCGTCGGCGGTGGCGCGCAGCCCCGCCGTGTCCACGATGTTCAGCGGGATGCCGTCGACGCTGATCGTCTGCGCGATGCGGTCGCGCGTCGTGCCCGGCACGGCGGTGACGATCGCGATCTCCTCGCCCGCGAGCGCGTTCAGCAGGCTCGACTTGCCGACATTCGGTGCGCCGACGAGCACCACGTCCAGTCCTTCGCGCAGCACCGCGCCCTGCTTCGACTGCGCCAGCAGGCGCTCGAGGTCCTCGCGCAGCCGCGCCAGCCTCCCGGCGGCGTCCGCCTTCTGCAGGAAGTCGATCTCCTCCTCGGGAAAGTCGAGCGTGGCCTCCACCAGCATGCGCAGCTCGACCAGGCCGTCGTGCAGCGCGTGCACGCGCCGCGAGAACTCGCCCGCCAGCGACCGCACCGCGCTGCGCGCGGCGAGCGCGGTCGAGGCGTCGATCAGGTCCGCGACCGCCTCGGCCTGCGCGAGGTCGAGCCGGTCGTTGAGGAAGGCGCGCTGCGTGAACTCGCCCGGCGCGGCCAGGCGCGCGCCGAGCGCGCGGCCGGCCTGCAGGCAGCGCTCGACGACCAGCCGCAGCACGACCGGCCCGCCGTGGCCCTGCAGCTCGAGCACGTTCTCGCCGGTATACGAATGCGGCGCGGGGAAGAAGATCGCGATCCCGTCGTCGATCGGCGCGCCGTCGGCGTCGAGGAACGGTGCGTGCAGCGCCACGCGCGGCGTCAACCGGTTCGCCTTCGGCCCCAGCACGCCGTCGATCACCGGCCCGAGGTCGGCGCCCGACACGCGGACGATCCCGATGCCGCCGCGGCCGGGCGGCGTGGCGATGGCGACGATGGGCTCAGCGGCCATGGAACGAGTGTACGGCGCCATCGAGGAAGTCCCGGGGCGCCGGGCCGCGCCGTTTTTTGGCACTCTTCGTCATTCGCCTCGCGCAGAAAGCCCGCTTCCCACCGTGCCCAGCCCCGACGACCAGGACCCGCTGATCCGCTACGGCGCACCGCTGGCCGCCGTGCTGCTGGCGGTCGTGCTGTCGATCATGGTCGCCGCGCTGACCGCCGGCCAGTTCGACGGCGACTACTCGACGCGCGCGGCGATCTACACGGGCCTCGTGCTGTGGGTGCTGGTCGGCGCCGCGGTGATGTTCGTCCTCGCCCACCGCTCCGAGGGCGGGCGCCTGTCGCCCGGCCGCGTGCTGCTGTGGACCGCCACCATCTGGCTGTGGCCGGTGTTCGCGCTGCTGGCCTGGCAGCGCCGCTGAAAGAAAACGGGCCGGGGCGATCCGCCGCGGCCCGCTGCCCCCGTTGGCGCCGTCCGGTCAGCCCGGCTTCTTCGCCTTCGCGATCTGCTGTGTCACGTACCACTGCTGCGCGATCGACAGGATGTTGTTGGTCAGCCAGTACAGCACCAGGCCCGCCGGGAAGAAGAAGAACATCACGCCGAAGATCAGCGGCATGAACATCATCACCTTGGCCTGCACCGGGTCGGGCGGCACGGGGTTCAGCTTGTACTGGATCCACATCGTGGCCATCATCAGCAGCGGCAGGATGAACCACGGGTCCGGCGTGGCGAGATCGGTCACCCACAGCGCCCACGGCGCATTGCGCATCTCGACGCTGGCGAGCAGCACCCAGTAGAGCGAAATGAAGACGGGGATCTGCACCAGGATCGGCAGGCAGCCGCCGAGCGGGTTGATCTTCTCGTTGCGGTACAGCTCCATCATCGCCGCGTTCAGCTTCTGCTTGTCATTGCCGTACTGCTCGCGCAGCTTCGTCAGCCGCGGCGTCACTTCCTTCATCTTCGCCATCGACTTGTAGCTCGCCGCCGACAGCGGGTAGAACGCCGCCTTGATCAGCACGGTCAGCAGCACGATCGCCCAGCCCCAGTTGCCGACGAGGCGGTGCAGGAACTCCAGCAGCCAGTAGATCGGCTTCGCGAGGACCGTCAGCCAGCCGTAGTCGACGACGAGGTCCAGTCCCGGCGCGATCGCCGCGAGCGCCTGCTGGTTCTGGGGCCCGATGTAAAGAGTGGACTTTCTGGTCACCGCCGCGCCGGGGGCCACCGTGCCGAGCGGCAGCAGCGTGCCGATCGAGTACAGGTTCTTGTCGACGTTGCGCGCGTAGAACTGGCGTTCGCCCTTTTCCGGCACCCACGCGGTGGCGAAGTAGTGCTGGATCATGCCGACCCAACCGCTGTCGGCCGCGCCCGGCAGCTCGGGCTTGTTCTTTTCGATGTCCGAGAACTCGACCTTCCGGAACTTCTCCAGGTCCGTGTAGACCGCCGGGCCGGTGTACACGTAGTACAGCGACGACTCGCCCTCGGGCTTGTTGCCGTCGCGCACGATCTGCAGGTACACCGAGGGCGTCACCGGCGCCGCGCCGATGTTCTCCACCTTGTGCGTCACCTCGATGTCGTGGCGGCCGCGGTGGAACGTGTAGGTCTTGGTGACCCGCACGCCGTCGCTCTCCGACACGAACGTCACCGGCAGGGAGTCCTGGCCCGGCGCCAGTTCGCGCGGGCCGTCGACCACCGTGAAGGGCGTGCGGTGGTTGGGGAAGTTGCCGCCGACCACGCCGCTCTGCGTCACGTAGACACGGTTCGGGCTCACTTCCAGCAGGACGGTGTTGCGGTTGGGGTCGTGCTTCTTGCCGGTGACGAGGCCGAGCAATCCGCTGGCGGTCCAGTCCGGCGCGACCTTCTGCGTCAGCAGTTCGGCGCGCGACACCACGGCCCCTTCCGGATCGATCGCGACCTTCAGCACGTCGGTCTGGATCACGACCGGTGCCGCCCTCGCAACCGCCTCCGCGCTCGGGGCCTGCGCAGGCACGG
>JBFZCF010000051.1:0-12368 GCA_041308065.1 Burkholderiales bacterium | reverse complement strand
CGCCTCGCCGCCCTCGTTGATGATGAAGGGCACGGCGGCGAACGTCTCGGTGTTGTTGATCGTCGTCGGCTTGCCGTACAGGCCGTAGCTGGCCGGGAACGGCGGCTTGAAGCGCGGCTGGCCCTTCTTGCCCTCGAGGGACTCGAGCAGCGCGGTTTCCTCGCCGCAGATGTACGCGCCGTAACCGTGCGACGCGTGCAGCTGGAACGAGAAGTCCGAGCCCATGATGTTGTTGCCGAGGTAGCCCGCCTCGCGCGCTTCCTCCAGCGCTTCCTCGAAGCGCTCGTACTCGGCCCAGATCTCGCCGTGGATGTAGTTGTAGCCGACGCTGATTCCCATCGCGTAGGCCGCGATCGCCATCCCCTCGATGACGATGTGCGGGTTGTAGCGCAGGATGTCGCGGTCCTTGAACGTGCCCGGCTCGCCTTCGTCGGAGTTGCATACGAGGTACTTCTGGCCCGGGAACTGACGGGGCATGAAGCTCCACTTGAGCCCGGTCGGGAAGCCAGCGCCCCCGCGGCCGCGCAGCGCCGACTTCTTCACTTCGGCGATCACGGCATCGGCCGGGATCCCGTCGGTGAGGATCCGGCGCAGCGCCGCATAGCCGCCGCGTTCCTCGTAGTCGCGCAGCCGCCAGTTGTCCCCAGTCAGGCCGGCGAGGATCATCGGCTTGACGTGGCGCCCGTGGAAACAGGTTTGAGCGGTCATCGCCTTACTTCGCCTGCCTCAGTTCGCCGAGCAGCGCATCGAGCCTGTCGTCGCTCATGAAGCTTTCCATGCGCTCGTTGTTCACCAGCAGCACCGGCGCGTCGCCGCAGGCGCCGAGGCACTCGCCTTCCTTCAGCGAGAAGCAGCCGTCCGCGGTCGTCTCGCCGAAGCCGATGCCGAGCTTCTCCTTCAGGCGCGCGGCGGCGCGGTTGGCGCCCGACAACGCGCACGGCAGGTTGGTGCACAGCGTGATCTTGAAGCGGCCGGTCGGCTCGAGGTTGTACATGCCGTAGAAGCTCGCGACCTCGTACACGGCGATGGCCGGCATGCCGAGGTAGTCGCCGACTTCCTCGATGACTTCCTTCGACAGCCAGCCGAGTTGCTTCTGCGCGATCGCGAGCGATGCCATCACCGCGGAGCCCTTGTGCTCGGCCGGGAACTTGGCGACCTCGCGGTCGATGCGGCGATACGACTCCGGCGTCAGCAGCAGCGCGCTCTTGGGCACCGCGCTCATCGATCGATCTCCCCGAACACGATGTCCTGCGTGCCGATGATCGCCACCGCGTCGGCAATCATGTGGCCGCGCGCCATCTCGTCGAGCGACTGCAGGTGCGGGAAACCGGGGGCGCGGATCTTCAGGCGGTACGGCTTGTTCGCACCGTCGGCGATCAGGTAGATGCCGAACTCGCCCTTCGGATGCTCCACGGCCGCGTAGGCCTCGCCGGGCGGCACGTGGAAGCCTTCGGTGAAGAGCTTGAAGTGGTGGATCAGGTCTTCCATCCCGGTCTTCATGTCGACCCGCGGCGGCGGCGCCACCTTGTGGTTGTCCGTCATCACCGGGCCCGGGTTGGCGCGCAGCCAGTCGACGCACTGGCGGATGATCAGGTTGCTCTGGCGCATCTCCTCGACGCGGACGAGGTAGCGGTCGTAGCAGTCGCCGTTGCTGCCGACCGGGATCGCGAAGTCGAGGCGGTCGTACACCTCGTAGGGCTGCTTGCGGCGCAGGTCCCACTCGATGCCGGACCCGCGCAGCATCGGACCCGTGAAACCCATCTGCAGGGCGCGCTCCGGCGAAACGACGCCGATTCCGACCAGGCGCTGCTTCCAGATGCGGTTATCGGTCAGCAGCGTCTCGTACTCGTCGACGTACTTGGGGAAGCGCTTCGTGAAGTCCTCGATGAAGTCCAGCAACGAACCCTGGCGGTTCTCGTTCAGCCGCTTCAGGTCCCGCTCGTTGCGGTACTTCGACGCGCGGTACTGCGGCATGGACTCCGGCAAGTCGCGGTAGACGCCGCCCGGCCGGTAGTAGGCGGCGTGCATGCGAGCGCCCGACACCGCCTCGTAGATGTCCATCAGGTCCTCGCGCTCGCGGAAGGCGTACAGGAAGACCGCCATGGCGCCGACGTCGAGGCCGTGCGCGCCGAGCCACAGCAGGTGGTTCAGCAGGCGCGTGATCTCGTCGAACATCACGCGGATGTACTGAGCGCGCACGGGCACCTCGACGCCGAGCAGCTTCTCGATCGCCATCACGTACGCGTGCTCGTTGCACATCATCGACACGTAGTCGAGACGGTCCATGTACGGCACGGACTGCAGGAACGTGCGCGTCTCGGCAAGCTTCTCGGTCGCGCGGTGCAGCAGTCCGATGTGCGGGTCGGCGCGCTGGATCACCTCGCCGTCGAGTTCCAGCACGAGGCGCAGCACGCCGTGGGCCGCCGGATGCTGCGGCCCAAAATTGAGCGTGTAGTTCTTGATGTCAGCCATGCTCTACCGGCCCTGCCCGTACTGGTCTTCCCGGATCACCCGCGGGACGATCTCGCGCGGCTCGATCGTCACCGGCTGGTAGACGACCCGCTTCTGCTCGGGGTCGTAACGCATCTCGACGTAGCCGGAGACCGGGAAGTCCTTGCGGAACGGATGTCCGACGAACCCGTAGTCGGTCAGGATGCGGCGCAGGTCCGGATGGCCTTCGAACACGATGCCGTACAGGTCGAACGCCTCGCGCTCGTACCAGTTGGCGCAGCTCCAGATCTCGCTGACCGACGCGACCAGCGGGAAGTCGTCGTCCAGGCAGAACGCGCGCACGCGCAGGCGCCAGTTGTGCGTGATCGACAGCAGGTGCAGGACCACCGCAAAGCGCGGGCCCTCGTGGCTGCCCTCGCCGTACGAGGCGTAGTCGACGCCGCACAGGTCGATCAGTTCGGCGAACGCGAGGCGCGGGTCATCGCGCAGCGTTCGCGCCACGTCGAGGTGATCGGCGGCCTTCACGCGGAGCGTCACCTCGTCGAGCGCGACGCTGACGTCGTGCGCGCGGTCGCCGAGGACCGTCTTCAGTCGTTCGACCAGCGTGTCGAGGCGGCTCATGTCGACGATCGTCCCTAGCGCGCGATCGTGTTGGTGCGGCGGATCTTGTTCTGCAACTGGATGATCCCGTAGATCAGCGCCTCGGCCGTGGGCGGGCACCCCGGCACGTAGATGTCGACCGGCACGATGCGATCGCAGCCGCGCACGACGGAATAGCTGTAGTGGTAATAGCCGCCGCCGTTGGCGCACGAGCCCATGCTGATCACCCAGCGCGGCTCGGCCATCTGGTCATAGACCTTGCGCAGCGCCGGGGCCATCTTGTTGCACAGGGTTCCGGCCACGATCATCACGTCGGACTGGCGCGGGCTCGGCCGGAAGAAGATGCCGAAGCGGTCGAGGTCGTAGCGCGCCGCGCCGGCGTGCATCATCTCGACGGCGCAGCACGCCAGGCCGAACGTCATCGGCCACAGCGAGCCGGTCTTCGACCAGTTGACGAGCTTGTCGACGCTCGTCGTCACGAAGCCTTCGTTGAGTACGCCTTCGATGCCCATCAGTACTCCCGCCGGGCCGCCCCAAGGGAGTACTGCGCCCCCTCGGGGGGCAGCGAACGGATGTGAGCGTGGGGGTCCATCATCACTCCCAGTCCAGGGCGCCCTTCTTCCACTCGTAGATGAAGCCGACGGTGAGGATCCCGAGGAAAATCATCATCGACCAGAAGCCAACGCTCCAGGCTCCGAGGTCCCCCAGCACCACCGCCCACGGAAAGAGGAACGCGATCTCGAGGTCGAACAGGATGAACAGGATCGCGACGAGGTAATACCTGACGTCGAACTTCATGCGCGCGTCCTCGAACGCCTCGAACCCGCACTCATACGGAGACAGCTTTTCCGGGTCGGGCTTGCGCGGACCGAGCAACGCGCCCAGCAGCATCGGTGCAGCCCCGATCAGCAGGCCGACCAGGATGAAGAGCAGGATCGGAAGGTAGGTCTCGAGGTTCACTTTGACCGTCTATCCAGCCATTAACAAAAACGGCAGCGGCCTGCCTCCTTTCGAGGTCGCGGACGCACTGCCGGTCTTCGCCGCTATGGCGGCCTGTTGTTGCCCTGGTGCCGACGGTGAGACTCGAACTCACACGGCTTTCGCCGCCACCCCCTCAAGATGGTGTGTCTACCAATTCCACCACGTCGGCCGGGTGCAAAACCGCTTGGATTCTACTCGATCCGCTCGCGCGATCCGCCTCTCCCTGAGTGGGTAAGGTGGGTCCCGCGCGGCTTACTTCGGGATCTGATCGGAGGACTTCGCAGGCGCCGGCGTGCCCGGTGCCGAAGGAACGCCCGCCGGTGCGGCCGGCACGCTGCTCGCGGGCGCCGAACCCGGAATCTGCGAAGCGGGCGACGGGATGTCCTTCGGCGCAGGAGCCGATGGCGTGCCCTGCGGAACCGACATCACGCCGCCGGCATCGGGCGCGGGACGACGGACCGCCGTGCCCGTGTAGGCGAGGCCGAGCGTTGCGATGAAGAACACGGTCGCCACCGCGGCCGTGCTGCGCGAGAGGAAGTTGGCCGAACCGGTCGCACCGAACAGGCTGCCCGATGCGCCCCCACCGAACGCGGCGCCCATGTCGGCGCCCTTGCCGTGCTGAAGCAGCACCAGGACGATGATCGAGATGGCAGAAACCACCTGCACGACGATCAGCAATGTAGTCAACCAGGTCATGAAGACTCCTCGAGTGTTCCTATGTGCGGACAGCCGCGCAGATGGCAAGGAAATCGGCCGCATTCAGCGACGCGCCGCCGATCAGCCCGCCATCGATGTCTTGCCGGGAAAAGAGCTCGCTGGCGTTCGTCGCCTTGACGCTGCCGCCGTAGAGGATGCGCAGCGCGGCGGCGGCCGACTGGTCGCGTCCGGCCACCTGCGCGCGCAGCGCCGCGTGCACTTCCTGGGCCTGCTCGGGCGTGGCGTTGCGGCCCGTGCCGATCGCCCACACGGGCTCGTACGCCAGCGCACCGCTCGCCAGCGCCGCGGGACCGATCGCGTCGAGGACCGCGGCGAGCTGCGCCCCGACCACTTCCTGCGTGCGCCCGGCCTCGCGGTCCGCGAGCGTCTCGCCAACGCAGACGATCGGATGCAGCCCCGCCTGCAGCGCGCGTGCCGCCTTCGCGGCGACGACGGAGTCCGTCTCGGCGTGCAACTGGCGGCGTTCGGAGTGGCCGACGATCGCCCACCGGCAACCGACGTCGGCCAGCATCTCCCCGGACACGTCGCCCGTGAACGCGCCCGCGGCGCGCTCCGACACGTCCTGGGCTCCCAGTTCGGCCGGAGTGAGCGAGCGACCCAGCGTGCAGAGGTAGACGAACGGCGCGCACACGACGACGTCGCAGTGAAGCGACACCGCTTTCGGCACGAACGAATTCACCCAGTCCTCGTTCGAGGCGAGCGATCCGTTCATCTTCCAGTTGGCCGCCACCAGCGGTCGCCGCTTCGACATCATCCGTTCCCCTCCACTCGCTCACCGGCAGACGGTCCGACCGCGAGCACGATCTTGCCGATGTGCTGGCTCGATTCCATCAGCGTATGCGCCGCGGGAGCATCCGCCAGCGCGAACGTCCTGAACAGCATGGGCTTGACGCGCCCGGCCTCGATCAGCGGCCAGGCCACGGCGCGCAGCCGCTGCGCGATGGCGGCCTTGAACGCGACCGAACGCGGACGCAGCGTCGATCCCGTCACGGTCAGGCGGCGGCGCAGCAGCGCCGACATGTCGAGCGTCGCCTTGGTACCGCCGAGCAGGGCGATGATCGCAAGGCGGCCGTCGTCAGCCAGGCAATCGATCTCGCGCGGCAGGTAGTCGCCCGCCACCATGTCGAGGATCACGTCGACGCCCCGGCCTTCCGTGGCTTCCTTGATCTCCACCGCGAAGTCTTCCGTGCGGTAGTTGATCGCCCGCGCCGCGCCAAGCTCGACGCAGGCACGGCACTTGTCGTCGCTGCCCGCCGTGGCGTAGACCGTGTTGCCCATCGCATGCGCCAGCTGGATTGCCGCGACGCCGATGCCGCTGGTGCCGCCCTGCACGAGCAGCGACTCGCCAGGCGCAAGGCACGCGCGGTCGAACACGTTGCTCCACACCGTGAAGAACGTCTCGGGCAACCCTGCCGCTTCGGCGAACGTCAGCCCGCGGGGCACCGGCAGACACTGCTCGGCCGGAGCCGCGCAGTACTCCGCATAACCGCCGCCCGCGACCAGCGCGCACACCGGGTCGCCGACCTTGAACCCGCTGTCGCCGAGGTCACCGCCCTCGATCCACCCGGCGACCTCCAGGCCGGGGAGGTCCGACGCGCCCTTCGGCGGCGCGTACCCGCCCTTCCGCTGCAGCACATCCGGCCGATTGATGCCAGCAGCCTGGACACGGATGAGCACCTCCCCGGCGCCGGCGACCGGGGTCGCGCGCTCGGTGAGTTGCAGCATGTCCGGCCCGCCGGGCCGCAGGATCTCGACCGCTTTCATTCTTTGCCCGGAGGGGCGCAGCGCGCCCCTCCTTTGCGGCCCTACTGTTGCTGCTGCGCGGCCTGAGCCGGCGCCTCGCCCGCAACAGCCTTCATCGAAAGGCGGACGCGACCCTTCTCGTCTGCCTCGATGACCTTGACCTTCACCGCCTGGCCTTCCTTCAGGTAGTCGGCGACGGCATTGACGCGCTCGTTGGCGATCTGCGAGATGTGCAGCAGGCCGTCGCGGCCCGGCAGGATCTGGACGATCGCACCGAAGTCGAGCAGCCGCAGCACCGTGCCGTCGTACACCTTGCCGACCTCGACCTCCGCCGTCAGCTCCATGATCCGGCGCTGCGCTTCCCTGCCCTTGTCCTGGTCGACGCTGGCAATGATGACGGTGCCGTCGTCCTCGATGTCGATCTGTGTGCCGGTCTCTTCGGTCAGCGCGCGGATGACCGCGCCGCCCTTGCCGATCACGTCGCGGATCTTCTCGGGATTGATCTTCATCTTGATCAGGCGCGGCGCGAAGGCCGACAGTTCACCGCGCGAAGCGCCGAGCGCGTCCTGCATCTTCTGCAGGATGTGCATCCGGCCTTCCTTGGCCTGGGCCAGCGCGACCTGCATGATCTCGCGGGTGATGCCCTCGATCTTGATGTCCATCTGCAGCGCGGTGATGCCGTTGACCGTGCCGGCGACCTTGAAGTCCATGTCGCCGAGGTGGTCCTCGTCGCCGAGGATGTCCGACAGCACGGCGAACTTGTTGCCGTCCTTGATCAGCCCCATCGCGACACCGGCAACGTGCGCCTTCAGCGGCACGCCGGCATCCATCATCGCCAGGCAGCCGCCGCAGACCGACGCCATCGACGACGAGCCGTTCGACTCGGTGATCTCGGAGACGACACGCAACGAATACTGGAAGTCGTCGTAGCTCGGCAGCACCGCGAGCAGCGAACGCTTCGCCAGGCGGCCGTGGCCGACTTCGCGGCGCTTCGGCGTGCCGACGCGACCGGTTTCGCCAGTGGCGAACGGCGGCATGTTGTAGTGCATCATGAAGCGCTCGCGGTACTCGCCCATCAGCGCGTCGATGATCTGCTCGTCCTGCTTCGTGCCCAGCGTGGCGGTGACCAGCGCCTGCGTCTCGCCGCGCGTGAACAGCGCCGAGCCGTGCGTGCGGGGCAGCACGCCGAGGCGGATCTCGATCGGGCGGATCGTGCGGGTATCGCGGCCGTCGATGCGCGGCTCGCCGTTCAGGATCTGGCCACGCACGATCTTGGCCTGCAGGTCGAACAGGATCGCGTCGACCGCGTTGTCGTCGGGCCGCGGCTGGCCGCTCGCGGCCGCCTCGGCGTCGAGCGCCGCGGAGACCTTGACTTCGACGTCCTTGATCTTCTGGGTGCGCGCCTGCTTGTTGCGGATCTGGTAGGCGTCCTTCAGGTCCTGGCCGGCGATGTGGATCAGTTTCGCGGTCAGCGCCTCGTTCTGGGTCGCCGGCTGCCAGTCCCACACCGGCTTGCCGGCGTCACGCACGAGCTCGTGGATGGCGTTGATCGCCGCCTGCATCTGGGCGTGGCCGTGCATCACGGCGCCCAGCATCACGTCTTCGGGCAACTGGTCCGCCTCGGACTCGACCATCAGCACGGCACGCTCGGTGCCGGCGACGACGAGGTTCAGGCGCGACGCCTTCAACTGCGTGGCGGTCGGGTTGATGATGTACTGCCCGTCGAGGTAGCCGACGCGGGCGGCGCCGATCGGGCCCTTGAACGGGATGCCGGACAGAGACAGCGCGGCCGACGCGCCGATCATCGCCGGGATGTCGGGATCGATCTCCGGATCGACCGACAGCACGTGCACGATCACCTGCACTTCGTTGAAGAAGCCATCGGGAAAGAGCGGCCGGATCGGACGGTCGATCAGCCGGCACGTCAGGGTTTCCTTTTCGGACGGACGCCCTTCACGCTTGAAGAAGCCGCCCGGGATGCGGCCCGCAGCGTACGTCTTCTCGATGTAGTCGACCGTCAGGGGGAAGAAGTCCTGGCCCGGCTTGGCTTGCTTGCGGGCGACCACGGTCGCCAGCACCACGGTGTCGTCCATCGAACATACGACGGCACCGCCCGCCTGGCGCGCGATCTCGCCCGTCTCCAGCGTAACGGTGTGTGCACCGAACGCGAACTTCTTGGTTACCTTGTCAAACACTTGTCGTTCCTTTCGTGTTGAGCGCGGCCGCACGATGGACATCCATCTGCGACCCGGCACGCCGCGGTATCGACGACTCGGCCCGCGCTCGTTCCCTGCCGGCGGGCCTTACGTCCATATCGCAGCGCGCAGTTCTGGCGAACATGCGGCAACAGCCCGCGTGGATCGCTCCGCGCAGGCTGTCTGCTTTCATGTCCGGGACATCGACTACTTGCGCAGTCCGAGGCTGTCGATCAACCCCTTGTACGCCTCGGGGTTCTTGCCCTTCAGGTAGTCGAGCAGCTTGCGGCGGCGGCTGACCATCTTCAGCAGGCCGCGGCGTGAATGGTGGTCCTTCACGTGGGCCTTGAAGTGGTCGGTGAGTTCGTTGATGCGGGCCGTCAGAAGCGCGACCTGCACTTCCGGCGAGCCGGTGTCCGCCTTTGCACGCTGGTACTTGGCGACGATTTCCTGCTTGTTGATGTCTGCAACTGCCACGGTTTTCCCTTTCAGATGAACACGCGGACACGGAAGGATGGGCCGTGCCGTGAAAGCCCGCGATTATAGCCTCTTTGAGCCGGCGGCCAGGCCCGCCCGGTCCGCACCAGGCCGGGGCGTCAGGACGACGGCCAGGTCATGCGGCAGGTCGTCGCGCGGGCGCTCGCCGAGGGGCGGATGGCCAGTTCCGGGCGGAAGCCGAACCCGCTGCCTTCGACGTCGAACTGCACCCCGGGCGTTCCACTTTTCTGCATCACCGAGACGACCAGCGGCCCGATCAGCTGGTGGTCGGTCGCCCGCATCGAAACCGTCCCGAGGGGATTGCCGTCCGCCGGGCCGTGAGTCATGCCCGACAGCGCCCGAGCCACGGCCAGCGACTCGGTGGTGCCCGCCCGTTCGATGGCCCGCGCCAGCATCTCCACCATGACGACCGAACGTGCCTGGAAGTAGTCGTCCCTCGCCGCCGGAAAGCGGCGCCGGAACTCCAGGTAGACGCGCTCCATCGACTCCGGCGGGGCATTCGGGTGCCACTCCGCGACCGCCCGCACGCGGCCGACGCCCGCTTCCCCGATCGCGGCCGGGGCGCCGAGGCCGTTTCCATAGAAGGTGTAGAAGTTCGCAGTCAGCCCGGCCTCGCGCGCCGCCCGGACCAGCAGGGTCAGGTCGTTGCCCCAGTTCCCGGTGACCACCGTGTCGGCTCCGCTTGCCTTGACCTTCTCGATGTATGGCGCGAAGTCGCGGACCCGCCCCACCGGATGCAGTTCCTCGCCGACGATCCGGGCATCGGGAAGTCGCCCGGAGATCATCCGGCGCGCGTTCTCGGCGACCTCGCGGCCGAAGCTGTAGTCCTGGTTCAGCAGGTAGACGCTCCGGACCGATCGATCCTCGGCCAGCGCCTCGACCAGTGCCGCCATGCGCATCTCGACGTGCGCGTCGAACCGGAAGTGCCACGGGCTGCACCGCTCGTTGGTCAACGCCGGGTCGACGGCCGAGTAGTTCAGGAACAGCGCGCGCTGGTCGGCGTTGCGCTCGTTGTGACGGTTCACCGCCTCGATCAGCGCGGCGGCAACGGCGGAACTGTTGCCCTGAAGAACGAACGGCACCCGCTGGTCCATCGCGCGCCGGAACATCAGGAGCGCCTCCTCGACCTGCCCTTTCGAGTCGAGCGTCAGCAACTGCAGCGGGCGGCGCCCGTCGGGCAGCGTCACGCCGCCGCGCGCGTTGATGCGTTCGACCGCGAAGACCAGGTTGCGCGCGACCGCCTCGCCGGCGTTGGCGAAGGGCCCCGAGAACGCCTCGATCATCGCAAGCCGGATCGGGGCACGCGCGCTGGCCGCATCCTGGGCCCATGTCGCCGCCGGCGCGGCGAAGGCCGTCAGCAGCGCGGCGACCGCTCGCCTGCGACCCGCGAACCGCGCCGCGCTCAAGGCGTGGTGGACGTCTGCGGGTTCAGACGCTCCGTCGTCGTGTACAGCTTGTTCAGCGCGTTCAGGTACGCCTTGGCGGAGGCCGCGATGATGTCGGGGTCCGCGCCGACGCCGTTGACGATGCGCCCCGCCCGCGACAGCCGGACCGTGACCTCGCCCTGCGACTCGGTGCCCGTCGTGATCGCGTTCACCGAGTAGAGCACCAGTTCGGAGCCGCTCTTCACCTGGCTCTCGATCGCCTTCAGCGTGGCGTCGACCGGGCCGTTGCCCTCGGCCTCGGCGTGCAGTTCCTGGTGCCCCACCGACATCACGATGGCCGCGTGCGGGCGCTCGCCCGTCTCGGAGTGCTGCGACATCGAGATCAGCTTGAAGTGCTCGTCGTGCGGCGTCACCGCTTCGTCGGAGAACAGTGCCTGGATGTCCTCGTCGAATATCTCCGCCTTGCGGTCCGCCAGTTCCTTGAAGCGGGCGAAGGCGGCGTTGATCTCGCCCTCGCCCTCGACCGGAATGCCGAGTTCCAGGACGCGCTGCTTGAACGCGTTGCGCCCCGACAGCTTGCCCAGCACGATCTTGTTCGCATGCCAGCCGACATCCTCGGCCCGCATGATCTCGTAGGTGTCACGCGCCTTCAGCACGCCGTCCTGGTGAATCCCCGAGGCGTGGGCAAATGCATTGGCGCCGACGACCGCCTTGTTCGGCTGCACCGGGAACCCGGTGATGCCGGACACGAGCTTCGACGCGGGGACGATCTGCGTGGTGTCGACTCCGACGTCGAGATCGAAGAAGTCCCGACGCGTGCGCACCGCCATCACGACCTCCTCGAGCGAGCAGTTGCCCGCTCGCTCGCCGAGGCCGTTGACGGTGCACTCCACCTGGCGCGCGCCGCCGATCATCACGCCGGCGAGCGAGTTGGCGACCGCCATCCCGAGATCGTTGTGGCAGTGGACACTCCAGATCGCCCTGTCCGAGTTGGGAATCCGGGTGCGCAGGTCGCGCAGGAAGTTGCCGTACAGCTCCGGCACGGCGTAGCCGACCGTGTCCGGGATGTTGATGGTGGTCGCGCCCTCGGGGCGAGCTTCGCCTGCTCGAACACCTGGTCGGGCGTCATGCGCAGCTTCTTCTCCATGTGCAGCGGCGACGTCGCGATGAAGGTGTGGATGCGGCGCGACTTCGCCGGCTCGAGCGCCTCGGCGGCGCGCGCGATGTCACGGTCGTTGGCGCGGGCGAGCGAACACACGGTCGAGTCCTTCACCGCGCCCGCGATCGACCGCACCGCCTCGAAGTCGCCGTTGGACGACGCCGCGAAACCCGCCTCGATGACGTCGACGCGCAGCCGCTCGAGCTGCTTGGCGATGCGAAGCTTCTCTTCCTTCGTCATCGAGGCGCCGGGGCTCTGCTCGCCGTCGCGCAGCGTGGTGTCGAAAATGATGAGGCGGTCGGTCATGGGGGGCTCCAGGGTGCGGAAAACGTCCTCGTCTGCCAGGCTCCTGGCTCTGGCAGCGGTACGACTCGAATTGTCGGTCGGGGGTCAGCTGCGCGCGCGGCGCAGCAGGTGCAGCAGCAGGCCCAGGGGGGCCGGCGGGCACGGAAGGAATGCGGTGACGAAGAGGTGGTGCATGAGCGCCGGACTATAGGCGGAAACGCGGGCCGCAACAACCGCACGCCCGCGTCAGGCCGCCTTCGGTGGCTCGGGCGGCGCCGGCTTCGCCGGGTTCGCCTCGCCGCGGAACCAGCGCCAGGCCCAGTAGACGTAGCCCGAGAACGCGTAGGCGCAGAA
>JBFZCF010000050.1:0-11973 GCA_041308065.1 Burkholderiales bacterium | reverse complement strand
CGGACCGGGCGGGACTCGTGACGCTGACCGGTGTCGAGCTGTCGCCGGACTACGCGCACGCGAAGGTGTACTACACGGTGATCGGCGCGCCGGTCGCGCACGCGCAGCAGGTGCTGAACGAGAAGGCGGGTTACTTCCACTCGCTGCTGTTCAAGCGGCTTTCGATCCACACGATCCCGAAGCTCGCCTTCGTGCACGACGCGTCGGTCGAGCACGGCATCGAGATCGACCGGCTGATCGCCGAAGCGAACAAGGACCGGTCGCAGTAAGGCCGGAAGCGCCATGGGCAAGCCGCGCGGCGACCGCGTCAACGGTGTGCTGCTGCTGGACAAGCCGGTCGGAGTGACCTCCAACCGGGCCTTGCAGACGGCCCGGCGGCTGCTGAACGCGCAGAAGGCGGGGCACACCGGCACGCTCGATCCGCTGGCGAGCGGGCTGCTGCCGGTGATGCTGGGCGAAGCGACGAAGTTTTCCTCCGACCTGCTGGACGCGGACAAGTCGTACCGCGCCATCGTGCAGCTGGGCGTCACGACGACGACCGGGGACGCCGAAGGCGAGGTGGTGGAGCGCAGGCCGGTGGCGCTGGAGGCGGGCGCGGTCGACGACGCCCTGGCGCGTTTCACCGGGGCGATCGAGCAGGTGCCGCCGATGCACTCTGCTCTGAAGCGCGATGGCCGGCCGCTGTACGAGCTTGCGCGTGCCGGGGTGGAAGTGGAGCGTGCTCCGCGCAGCGTGCGGATTCGCGGGCTGCGGCTGGTAGAGCAGTCGGGCAGCGTGCTGGTTGTCGACGTCGATTGCAGCAAGGGCACCTACGTGCGCGTGCTGGCCGAGGACATTGGCAAGGCGCTGGGATGCGGCGCGCACCTGGCGGCGCTCCGGCGTACTGCCGTCGGCCCGCTCACGCTGGACGGCGCGGTCGAGCTGCCGGTGCTGGAAGGAATGGAGCCGGATGCACGGCGGACGTGCCTGCGGCCCGTCGACGAACTGCTGGGCACCTTGCCGAGAGTCGATCTCGACGGGGAACTGGTGCAGCGCTTCCGGCAGGGCCAGCGGCTCGCGATCGACGCGCAGCCGAAGGGTGGACGAGTGCGGGTGTACGGGGCGGACAACACATTGCTGGGCACGGCGACGGTCAACGAGTGGGGCGTCGTCGGGCCCGAACGACTGATTTCGAACGAAAAGAGCGCTTCATGAAACGGGCAATCAGGAACGTGGCGATCATCGCCCACGTGGATCACGGCAAGACCACGCTGGTGGACAAGCTGCTGCAGCAGTCGGGAACCTTCCGCGCGAACCAGCAGGTGGCCGAGCGCGTGATGGACAGCAACGACCTCGAGCGCGAGCGCGGCATCACGATCCTCGCGAAGAACTGCGCGGTCGACTACGAGGGCACGCACATCAACATCGTCGACACGCCGGGCCACGCCGACTTCGGCGGCGAGGTCGAGCGCGTGCTGTCGATGGTCGACGGCGTGCTGCTGCTGGTCGACGCGGTGGAGGGACCGATGCCGCAGACGCGCTTCGTCACGCGCAAGGCGCTGGCGCAGGGGCTCAAGCCGATCGTCGTCGTCAACAAGATCGACCGGCCGGGCGCGCGACCCGACTGGGTCGTGAACCACACCTTCGACCTGTTCGACAAGCTCGGGGCGACCGAGGAGCAGCTCGACTTTCCGGTCGTCTACGCGTCGGCGCTGAACGGCTACGCCGGGACGAGCCCCGATGTGCGGGACGGCGACCTGCGGCCGCTGTTCGACGCCATCCTGAAGAACGTGCGGGTGCGCGACGACGACCCCGACGGGCCGCTGCAGCTGCAGATCTGCTCGCTCGACTACTCGAGCTATGTCGGAAAGATCGGCATCGGCCGGATCAGCCGCGGACGCCTGCGACCCGGGCAGGACGTTATCGTGATGCACGGGCCCGAGGGCGGCCAGAACGCGCCGACGACGAAGGGCAGGATCAATCAGGTGCTGACCTTCGAAGGCCTGGAGCGCCGACTGACCGACGAAGCCATCGCGGGCGACATCGTTCTTGTCAACGGGCTGGAGGACATCGGCATCGGCTGCACGCTGTGCCCGCCCGACGCGCCCGACGCGCTGCCGCTCCTCAAGGTGGACGAGCCCACCCTGATGATGAACTTCCAGGTCAACACGTCGCCGCTCGCGGGCAAGGAGGGCAAGTACGTCACGAGCCGGAACATCCGCGAACGCCTGGAACGCGAACTGAAGTCGAACGTGGCGATGCGCATGAAGGAAACCGACGACGAGACGGTGTTCGAGGTCGCGGGCCGCGGCGAGCTGCACCTGACCATCCTGATCGAGAACATGCGGCGGGAGGGCTACGAGCTCGCGGTGTCGCGACCGCAGGTGCTGTACAAGGAAGTGAACGGCGAGCGGCTCGAGCCCTACGAGATGCTCACGGTGGACATCGAGGACGTGAACCAGGGCGCGATCATGGAAGAACTCGGTCGCCGCAAGGGCGACCTGCAGGACATGCAGCCCGACGGCAAGGGCCGCGTGCGCCTCGAGTACCGCATCCCGGCGCGGGGACTGATCGGCTTCCAGGGGGAGTTCATGACGCTGACGCGCGGCACCGGCCTGATGAGCCACGTGTTCGACGAGTACGGTCCCGTGCGCCTGGGCGAGGTCGGCGAGCGCCGCAACGGCGTGCTGATCAGCCAGGACGACGGCGAGGCGGTCGCCTATGCGTTGTGGAAGCTACAGGAGCGCGGCCGCATGTTCGTGAAGCCCGGCGACAAGCTCTACGAGGGCATGATCATCGGCATCCACTCGCGCGACAACGACCTGATCGTCAACCCGGTGCGCGAGAAGAAGCTGACCAACGTCCGCGCCTCCGGCAAGGACGAGCACATCGACCTGGTGACGCCGATCCAGCTGACGCTCGAGTCCGCGGTCGAGTTCATCGCGGACGACGAACTCGTCGAGATCACGCCGCTGAGCATCCGGCTGCGAAAGCGGTACCTGAAGGAACACGAGCGGAAGAGGGCGCAGCGGGAAGCCGCTTAGGGAGCATCGTGCGAGCACGCGTGTTCCTTCAGGCACCGCTGCGCGGTCATCTCGCTCCCCCTCCCAGCCCTCCCTGCAGGGAGGGCGCGGCGCTGCGCGCCGCCCGACGCGTTCTGAAGTGAACGCAGTCGATCCAGCCGCTCATCGTCGCGCCGTCATCCTGATGGTGATCGCGCCGACGCTGTGGAGCATCGCGGGCGTCGTCACGCGTCACCTGTCGCCGGAACTGCAGGCCAACGGACGGTTCGAGATCACGTTCTGGCGGAGCTTCTTCGCGGCGGTCACCGTCGCGGGCTTCCTCCTCTTCGTCCGGCGCGATCTGTTCGGCTCGATCCGCCGCGCCGGCGCGCCGGGGCTGCTGTCCGGGGCGATGTGGGCGACGATGTTCGTCTGCTTCATGCTGGCGCTGACGCTCACGTCGACGGCGAACACGCTGATCGTCCTGGCCGTCGCGCCGCTGACGACCGCGTTCCTGGCGTGGGCCGTACTGCGGTCGCCCATCGCTCCGCGCACCTGGCTGGCGATCGGCGTGGCGATGGCCGGAATCGTGTGGATGTTCGCCGGCAGCCTGAAGATCGAGTCGCCGGAGAGCGTGCTCGGCATGCTGATCGCGTTCGGCGCGCCGGTGGCGTCGGCGATCAACGTCGTGATCCTGAAGAAGCGTGGGCACGGGGTCGACCTGATTCCCGCCGTGTTCCTCGGGGGGGTCATCTCAGCAGCGCTGATGCTGCCGCTCGCGCTGCCATCCATCGCGACGGCTGGGGACGTCGCGCTGCTCGCGCTGCTCGGGGTCGCCCAGCTCGGGCTTCCGTGCATGCTGCTGGTGATCGCCGCGCGCCACCTCGCAGCGACCGAAGTGGCGCTGCTGGCACTGCTGGAAGTCGTGCTGGGGCCGCTGTGGGCGTGGCTGGGCGCGGGCGAAGTGCCCGCGACGACGACGCTGGCTGGCGGCGCGCTCGTCCTTGCAGCGCTGCTGATCAACGAACTGGCGGCGCGGACGGACGCGCCAGTTACTTCCTAACCGGCGGGGTGGCCATCGTGTCCCGGCCTTGCTGCCGGGTCATGGCGTTGGCCGGCAGGGGACCGCCCCAGCGCTTCTTGCCGTCCGCGTAGACGCACACCGCGCTGAACGGCCGGCCCAAGGCATCCTTCAGGTCCATCGTCACGGCGGTTCCACCGCCCGTGGCGGGCTCGGACCTGGCGTTGCGGATCCACTCGAAGCCTTCTTCGCGCGCGAAGTACTGGCACTGGGCCTGTGGGTTGGCGTCCGGACCGCTCGCGCATCCTGCCATCAGCGCAATGGTTCCGGCTGCCGCGATCTTCCTGGCTTGCATATGGCTCTCCGATCTTTGCAGCTGTGGTGACTGCGGAGTGACACTAGCGGGCCGGCCATCAAGGCGCATAGCGGGGTGCGACGAAGTGTCGAAAGGGCGGAACGAACGCCACGCTTCCCTTGCCCCGGCCGGGCGCGATAATGCGCCTGTCATGAGCGCCCGATCCGTTTCGAATGATGCGCCGCTGCCGGTCAGGGCGATCGATGTCACTCGCCCGGCCGCATGGTTGCGCGCAGGCTGGAGGGACTTCGTGCGCAGTCCCCTGGCCGGCCTGGTCCATGGAGCTTTCGTCGCCGTCGGCGGCTGGGTCGTCGTCCTCGTGTCACTGCGCTACGGCTGGGTAGCCCCCGGAGCGTTCTCCGGCTTCGTGATCCTCGGCCCGATTCTCGTCACGGGACTGTACGAGATCAGTCGCCTGCAGGCGCGTGGGCAACCGGCCGGGATGCGCGATGCCGTGACTGCCTGGCGGCGCGGCACCGCACCCCTGGTGTGGCTCGGACTGCTGCTCGCCGTGCTCGGCACGCTGTGGGTCACGGTCTCTGCGCTGCTGTTCACGCTCTTCGCGCCCGCACCGCTGCGCGGGCCGCTCGAGTTCCTCCGCTATGCCTTCCTGGAGCAGAGCGAACTTCTGTTCGCCATGTGGGCCGTGGTCGGCGGCATGGGAGTGGCCGTCGTCTTCGCCGTGACCGCGGTGTCGCCGCCGCTGCTGCTCGGCCGTCGGGTCGGCCTGCGCCAGGCCCTGCTGACCAGCGTGCGTGCCGTCGGCGAGAACCCCGGGCCGATGACGCTCTGGGCGATCGTGATCCTCGTGGCCACATCGGCATCGATCGTCACGGGCATGCTCGGATTCCTGATCACGGTGCCCGTGCTCGGCCACGCCAGCTGGCACGCGTACCGCGACCTGGTCGATGCGGAGAGCGCGCCGCTGCGCCACCCGTGACCATGGAAGGCACGGTCTTCGGCCTGACCGAGCAGCGCATCGCCGAACTCGGCCTCACGTGGGGCATCGGCGGCTTCATCCTGCTGATGCTCGTGATCATCTGGAACCTGGCGCGCGATTCGAAGGCAGGCAAGTTCGGCACCTTCATCCTGTTCTTCGTGCTCGCCTTCGGCATCCTCGGCTTCGCATTGAAGTCCGTGATCCAGTGGGTGATGAAGCTGTGACCCGGATACTGGCGATTCACCCTTCCGTGGATTGATCCGTTGCCTTCCGTCCATCCCGAGGTCGCATCGCCGTGGCGCTTCTGCGTCGCGCCGATGATGGACTGGACCGATCGGCACTGCCGGTACTTTCACCGTCAGTTGTCTGCGCGCGCGCGCCTGTACACGGAGATGGTGACGACCGGCGGCCTGCTGCAGGGCGATGCCGGCCGTCATCTCGAGTTCAACGCGGAGGAACACCCGGTCGCGCTGCAGATCGGCGGCAGCGAGCCGGAGGACCTGGCGCGCGCCGCGCGGCTGGGCGAGCGCCGGGGCTACGACGAGATCAACCTGAATTGCGGCTGCCCCTCGGAGCGCGTCCAGCGCGGCGCCTTCGGCGCCTGCCTGATGGCCGAGCCGCGCCTAGTGGCCGACTGTGTGAAGGCGATGCTGGACGCCGTCGACATCCCGGTGACGGTGAAGCATCGCGTGGGTGTCGACCAGCGGGAGGACTACGCTTTCGTGCGCGACTTCGTCGGTACCGTGGCCGAGGCGGGTTGCCGTGTGTTCATCGTGCATGCGCGCAGTGCGTGGCTGAAGGGCCTCAGTCCCAAGGAGAACCGCGAGGTGCCGCCGCTGCGCTACGAGGTCGTTTACCGCCTGATGTCCGATTTTCCCGGTCTCGTGTTCGTGCTCAATGGCGGCATGCTGTCGCTCGACGCCGCGCAGGCCGAACTGGCGCACGTCGACGGCGTCATGCTCGGGCGCGCCGCGTATCACGACCCGTGGCTGCTGGCCGACGTCGACCGTCGGCTCTTCGGGGAGGCCGGTCCGGTGGCATCGCGCGAGGAGGCCGTCGTCCGGATGACGGCCTACCTGCACCACGAGGCGACGCGCGGGACAGCGCCGCGCCACATCGTTCGTCACATGCTGGGGCTGTACCAGGGAGTCCGCGGAGCGCGGCAGTGGCGGCGCGAACTCAGCGATGCCGTCGTGCTCGAGCGGGAAGGCGCCGACGTTCTGACCGGTGCCGCGCAGTGCGTGACGCCGCGAGCGGTGTTGCGCGCCGCCTGATCAAGGGCCGCACTCGCGTGCGACTTCCGACTCGCGCCGCCTGATCTCCGACTCCGCCTTCTCGATCTTCTCGGGAGCCGACGGGCGGGCATTCAGTTCGCCCCGCGAGGCCCTGGATCGATCAAGTTCGCGGCGCGCGCTCGCGCAGCGCTCCTTCGCCTTGGCGTCGGCTTTCGCCCTCTCGTCCGCCTGCTTCCGGTCGCGTGCTTCCTGCTGGGCCTGCTCCTTGTCGATCTGCTTTGCCGCGGCGCTCTCCTTCCGGGCACGCTCCTGCGCGCCCTTCCGGTCGTCGACGCTGATCGGCGGCTCGGTGTTGACCTTGCGCACCGGCACCGTTCCTTCCGGGCACGCCGTGTTGGAGTAGGTGACGCGCCCGTCCTTCGACTCGCAGCGCTGGACTGTCTGCGCGGGCAGAGCCGCCGGCAGCAGCGTCAGGCCGGCGAGCAGCAGTCGAAGGAGGGGAGCGAAAGCAATCTGCATGGCGCCAGTCTAGCCAACGCCATGCCGGAAGTGACCACGACTCCTACTGCGCTGCGACTCCGATCGCCTGGCGCACGGCGTCGGCGGCGGTCTTGTTGAAGCGGTACTGGTAGTCGTAGATCCTGGCACCGGCCTCGTACAGCTTGCCCGGGCGCACGCCGGGCGTGCCCTTGGTCGGCTGGACGAAGGCGATCCGGGCAGACTCCCGCTCCACGTTGGAAACACCGGTGTCGAGCGGGTCCACGAGCGCCGGGAACGACAGTACGACGGCCTTCGTGCCGCCGACGGTCCGCTCTTCCCACTTGCCTTCGGCCATGACTTCGGTGCTGGTGCGGTCGCAGAACAGGGTGCCGGTCTTCGCCGCGAACAACTGCACGGCGCCCGTTCCCTTGGCGCCCGGCTTGAAGAACATCGCATACGGCTTGGCGCCGTTGCGGTCCTCGTACGCGAGGCAGTACGGGATCTGCTTGGAGAAGTTCGCGACGAACTGCATCGTGTCGGTCGCGCCCGTGAACGACTCCTTCGACGGCAGCACCAGCACGTCGTCGACGAAGCGCGCGACGACGAGGTAGGCGACCGAGTTGACCGGGAATCGCGCGCTGCCGGCCCTGGCCGCCTCCTGCTTCGGATAGTTGTCCGGCGTGCGCAGGAAGGGCTGGATCGGCATGCCGCTGACGTCGAACGGCTGCAGCGTGACGGCGATGCGCAGCGGGTTGTCCGCGGCCGAGTACACCAGGTACATGCTGCCATCGGGGGCCGGGATCGCGAAGTTCGGCCGTCCGGCCGATCGCCGCTCGCCGTTGAGAACGAAGCTGCCGACGTCGATCTGGCCATTGAGTGATCCGGTCTTCGCGTCGCTGCTCGTTTCGGTCAGCGCATGGCGGTTGCCCTCTCCGGGCGCTGCGCTCGCCTTGAGGTTCGCGATCCGGGAGCCGTTGATGTAGAAAAGGCCGTCGCCCTTCAGCGCTTCGATCGCGGGCTGGTTGACCGGCTTGGCGCCCGGAACCGGCACCGGCTCGCGCAGCGGCCCATACGTCGGCACCTGTTCCTGCTGGGCAAGCGCCGTCGAACCGGCGACCAGGGCTGCAGCAGCGATCCAAAGCTTGGTCTTCGTTGTCATGCGTTCCTCTGTGGCTCCCGTGTTTGTGGCTGCATCCTAACCAATGGGGCACAGCCGACCGATCCGAAGAATGGAGGCGGTGTCTCCCGTGAAGGCGTTACTCAAGTTCCGATCCCGCGTCCTGGCAAGCGTTGGCAGGCCCTAGACGACCTTGCCCGGATTCATGATTCCGAGCGGGTCGAGGGCCTCCTTCAGGCGGCGCATCAGCGCGAGCTCGACCGGCGACTTGTAGCGCTGGTTCTCGGCGCGCTTCAGTTGCCCGATCCCGTGCTCGGCGGAGATCGACCCGGCGTGCCGGGCCACCTGGTCGTGCACGAGGCGATAGACCCCGGGCTGGTGCGCGATGAAGTCCGCCTCGGGCGCGCCCACCGGCGGACTGACGTTGTAGTGGAGGTTTCCATCGCCCAGATGGCCGAAGATCACCATGCGGATGCCGGGCAACCGCTGCGCCAGCAGCGCGTTGGTCTCGGCCACGAAACGGGCGATCCCCGAAATCGGCACGGAGATGTCGTGCTTGATGTTCCTCCCCTCGGCGGCCTGGGCTTCCGAGATGAACTCGCGCAGGGCCCACAGGCTGCGCGCCTGCGCGACCGACTGCGCCAGTGCGGCGTCGGTCGCGAGGTCTCGTTCGATCGCCTGCTCCGCGATCGCCTGCAGCAGCGCGGTTGCGTGCGCGTCGCTCTCGTGGTCGCTCAGCTGCAGCAGCGCGTAGTAGGGAGAGCGCTCGGCCAGCGGCGATCGGTGCGGCGGGAAGTGCCGTTCAACCAGCTGCAGGCACAGGTCGGAGAACAGCTCGAAGCCGGTTAGCGCCGGACCGGCCATCGATTGCGCCACTTCCAGCAGCGCCAGCGCGGCCTCCACCGAGCGAACCGCGAACAGCGCCGTCCCTTCGGCCCGAGGCAGCGGAAACGTCTTCAGGCAGGCCGCGGTGATCACGCCGAGCGTGCCTTCCGCGCCGATGAACAGATCGCGCAGGTCGTAGCCGGTGTTGTCCTTGCGCAATCCGCGCAGGCCGTCCCACACCTCGCCCGACGGCAGCACGACCTCGAGCCCGAGTGCCAGCTCGCGGGCGTTGCCGTAGCGCAGGACCTGCGTGCCTCCGGCGTTGGTCGCGAGGTTGCCGCCGATCGTGGCGGTGCCCTGCGCTGCCAGGGACAGCGGAAACAGGCGCCCGGCCTCGGCGGCGGCCTCCTGCACGCGCTGCAGCGGGCAGCCGGCCTCGACGGTGATCGTGTTGTTGACCGGATCGATGGCGCGCACGCGATTCATGCGGCCGAGTGACAGCAGGATCGCGCGGCCGCTGTCGTCCGGCGTGCCGCCGCCAACGAGGCCCGTGTTGCCTCCCTGCGGCACGATGGGCGCCCGTGCCTGCACGCAAAGCCTCACGACCGCGGCGACTTCGTCGGTGGTGGCGGGCCGCACGACGGCCTGCGCACGGCCGGTGTAGCGCTTGCGCCAGTCCGTGAGGTAGGGCGCCGTGGCGACGGGCTCGGTCAGCACGTTATCCCGGCCGACCGTTGCGTTCAGCTGCTCGAGCAGGTTCACGAGGCCGCCTTTCGCGCCTTGGCCGCCCGCTTCAGCGGGTGCAGGTAGACGATCGACGCGACGAAGAACAGCACCGCGAGCGCGATCTCGATGGCGGCGAGCAGGTTCACGGG
Source organism: Burkholderiales bacterium (assembly GCA_041308065.1). Lineage (GTDB taxonomy): Bacteria > Pseudomonadota > Gammaproteobacteria > Burkholderiales > Burkholderiaceae_F > JAOUJD01. The sequence goes on along the minus strand of JBFZCF010000050.1, from coordinate 2,144 downwards.
CGCCGCGTCGAAGATGCGCACGGCTCCTTCCAGCACATACAGCAATGACAGCATCAGCGCCCACTGCATCGTGTAGGGATCGGCGCGCAGCAGTCCGCGCAGCGCGAGCGCCAGCGGCAGCGCTTTCAGCGCCAGCCAGGAGCCGCCGGGCCGCAGCGGCGCCAGCCATGTTTCCCATAGCAGGGCGAGCGCGATCAGCGACAGCCAGGCGGCCACCGCGACGTGCCAGGCGACGCGCTGGCGCGGGGAGACTCCGGCGTTCACGGGATTACCCACTCGCTGCGCGCTCGGGGATGAGCGCTTCGGAGCGGCCGTGCGCGCTCATGCGCGTCCCAGCGCGAGTGCCGTCCGCGCGAGGCGGGTACCCAGCGCCACGGCGAGCCGGCGCTCCTCGCCGGTCAGGGCGATGGGCGCCCCGTGCCGTCCGAGGTGGCTCGCGCCGTACGGCGTGCCACCGCTGGCCGTGGCGTCGAGGTCGGGTTCGGTGTAGGGGATGCCGAGCACCAGCATCCCGTGGTGCAGCAGCGGCAGCATCATCGACAGCAGCGTGGCCTCCTGGCCGCCGTGCATCGAGCTGGTGGAAGTGAATACCGCGGCCGGCTTGCCGGCGAGGGCGCCCGACAGCCACAGTCCGGACGTCGAGTCCAGGAAGTGCTTCAACGGCGCCGCCATGTTGCCGAAGCGCGTCGGCGATCCGAGCGCGATCCCGCCGCACTGCTCGAGGTCCGGCAACTCGACGTACGGCGCGCCTTCCATGGGGACCGGCGGCGCGGCCGTCGTCACGACCGGCACAACCGGAGGCACCGTCCGCAGGCGCGCTTGCGCGCCGTCGACGGCGTCGATGCCGCTGGCGACCGCCTCGGCGAGGAGGCGGGTGGCGCCGTGGCGCGAGTAGTAGAGAACGAGGATGTCCACGCGGGCAGGGCGAGGCGAAGGGAGAGGCTGGCATTATAGGAACCGCTGCTTCGCCCTCCCGCGCTCCGACCTTCCCCGATGCGCTTGCCTTTCGCCGACGCGTTCGACCGCCACCCGCGCCTGCACCGTGCGCGCGAGGTGCTGTCGTTCGCGGATGCCCGCGCGCGCGACGTCCGCATGGGGCAGGTCGCCGGCAGCCTTACGTTCACGACGATGCTGTCGGTGGTGCCGCTCTTCGCGGTCGCGCTCGCTCTGTTCACCACCTTCCCCCTGTTCGCGCGGTTCCGCGGCGAACTGGAGAACTTCCTCCTGAAGGTGCTCCCGGGCCAGATCTCGAGCACCGTGCTGCGCTACGTGAACGAGTTCGCGTCGCAGGCTACGCAGCTGACGGCGGTCGGCCTGGCGTTTCTCGCCATCACGGCGCTCTCGATGATCGTCACGGTGGATCGCGTCCTGAACGACATCTGGCGCGTCCGCGACCGCCGGCCGTTCGGGCAGCGCGTGCTGATCTACTGGGCCATTCTCTCGCTGGGGCCGCTGGTGATCGGCGCGAGCCTGAGCGCCAGTTCGTTCCTGTGGTCGTTGTCGTCGGAGGCCGTGCGTCAACTGCCGCGGCTGCTGCACCACCTGCTCGACTACGCACCGGTCGTGCTCAACGGCTTCGCCTATGCGGCGCTCTATGTGTTCGTCCCGAATCGCAGTGTCGCGTGGCGCGACGCCCTGATCGGCGGCTTCATCGCGGCCATCCTCGGCGAGGTCGTCAAGGGCACCTTCGGCGTGTTCGTGTCACGCGGGGTCGTACGCTCGGTCTACGGCGCGTTCGCGGCGCTGCCGTTCTTCCTCATCTGGGTATACCTCGCGTGGTACGTGTTGCTGTTCGGCGCCGCGATCGCCGCGACGCTGCCGCGGCTGCGCGCAACGCGCTTCTCGGACGAGTCGCGCGCGGGCAACCAGTTCGTCAGCGCCGTGGCGCTGCTGAAGGCGCTGTTCGACGCGAAGGGGGATGGCCGGGCGGCGCTGCCCACCAGCGAACTGGCGCGCGCCGTACGCACGCCGATGGACGAGGCCGAACTGCTGCTCGAGTCGCTCGAGCGGCTGGGCTATGTGAGGCGCGCGGCCACCACACTGACGGGGCGGGCGCGGGAGCAGGACTGGCTGCTCGTGTGCGATACCGGGACGATGACGCTCGCGCCGGTCTTCGGGCGGTTTGCGATCGAACCGACCAACAC
>JBFZCF010000049.1:0-12125 GCA_041308065.1 Burkholderiales bacterium | reverse complement strand
CGGCAAGGCCGGCGGCGTGCGCTACGTGCTCGGCGCGAGCGGCCACATCGCCGGCAGCATCAACCCGGCGTCGAAGAACAAGCGAAGCTTCTGGACCGGAGGCGACGACAAGCTTCCGGCCAACTCCGAAGCCTGGCTGCACGACGCAATCGAGCATCCCGGCAGCTGGTGGGTCGACTGGAGCAAGTGGCTGTCGAAGTTCGGCGGACCGATGAAGCCTGCGCCGAGGCAGTACGGCAGCGCGAAACACAAGGTGATCGAGCCTGCGCCCGGTCGCTACGTCAAAGAGAAAGCCTGAGGAGAGACAGATGTCCAATGCAGTCATCGTTGCCGCCGCACGCACCGCGATCGGCAAGTTCGGCGGTTCGCTGGCCAAGGTTCCCGCATCGGAGCTCGGCGCCATCGTCATCAAGGAAGTGCTGGCGCGCGCCGGCGTGAAGCCCGACCAGGTCGACGAAGTGATCATGGGCCAGGTGCTGACGGCCGGCGTGGGCCAGAACCCGGCGCGCCAGGCGGTGATCAAGGCGGGGCTGCCGGTGACGGTGCCCGCGATGACGATCAACAAGGTGTGCGGCTCGGGGCTGAAGGCCGTGATGCTGGCCGCGCAGGCGATCGCCAACGGCGACGCCGAGATCGTCGTGGCCGGCGGGCAGGAGAACATGAGCGCCTCGCCGCACGTGATGCAGGGCTCGCGCGACGGCTTCCGCATGGGAGATGCCAAGATCATCGACAGCATGATCGTCGACGGCCTGTGGGACGTGTACAACCAGTACCACATGGGCATCACGGCCGAGAACGTCGCGAAGGAGTACGGCATCGATCGCGCGCAGCAGGACAAGTTCGCGGTCGCGTCGCAGCAGAAGGCGGCCGCGGCGCAGGACGCCGGGCGCTTCAAGGACGAGATCGTCCCGGTGCTGATCCCGCAGCGCAAGGGCGACCCGGTCGTGTTCGACCAGGACGAGTTCATCAACCGCAAGTCGAACGAGGAAGCGCTCGGCGGACTGAAGCCGGCGTTCGACAAGCAGGGCTCGGTCACGGCGGGCAACGCCTCCGGCATCAATGACGGCGCCGCCGCGGTGCTCGTGATGTCCGAAGCGAAGGCCAACGAACTCGGCCTGGTGCCGCTGGCGCGCATCAAGGCCTTTGCCTCGGCCGGCGTCGACCCGAAGGTGATGGGCATGGGCCCCGCGCCGGCGTCGCGCAAGGCGCTGAAGAAGGCGGGCTGGACGGCCGAGCAGGTCGACCTGATGGAGATCAACGAGGCGTTCGCGGCGCAGGCGTGCGCGGTGAACAAGGACATGGGCTGGGACACCAGCAAGATCAACGTGAACGGCGGCGCGATCGCGCTCGGTCACCCGATCGGCGCCTCCGGTTGCCGCATCCTCGTGACGCTGCTACACGAGATGAAGCGGCGCAACGCGAAGAAGGGACTGGCGTCGCTGTGCATCGGCGGTGGAATGGGCGTTGCCCTGGCAGTCGAACGATGAGCGGAAGCGGGCAGGGGACGGCGTCGCGTCCCGTGCCCGCGTTTTGAACCAACGGTCGAGGCGGCTGCTTCGGTCGCAGAAGAACAAACCAACCAGCATGATCAGGAGACGACAAGATGACGAGAGTGGCATACGTGACAGGCGGGATGGGCGGCATCGGCACGGCCATCTGCCGCAAGTTCCATGACATGGGCTTCAAGGTGATCGCCGGCTGCGGCCCGACGCGCGACTTCAACAAGTGGATCGCGGAGCAGAAGGCGGACGGCTACACCTTCCACGTGTCGGTCGGCAACGTCGCCGACTGGCAGTCCACCAAGGACGCGTTCGACAAGGTCAAGGCCGAGCACGGCAATCCGGACATCCTGGTCAACAATGCCGGCATCACGCGCGACGGCGTGTTCCGCAAGATGTCGCTCGAGGACTGGCGCGCGGTGATCGACACCAACCTGAACAGCCTCTTCAACGTCACCAAGCAGGTGATCGACGGCATGATGGACAAGGGCTGGGGCCGCGTCATCAACATTTCGTCGGTCAACGGCGAGAAGGGGCAGTTCGGGCAGACGAACTACTCGGCCGCCAAGGCGGGGATGCACGGCTTCTCGATGGCGCTGGCCCTCGAGGTGGCGAGCAAGGGCGTGACAGTCAACACCGTGGCGCCGGGCTACATCGCCACCGACATGGTGATGGCCGTGCGCGAGGACGTGCGCGAGAAGATCATCCAGACCATTCCCGTAAAGCGGCTGGGCAAGGCCGAGGAGATCGGTTCGATCTGCGGATGGCTCGCGACCGACGACTCGGGGTTCACCACCGGCGCCGAGTTCTCCTGCAACGGCGGCCTCCACATGGGCTAGGCTCGCCCCGCACTCGGGACGAAACCGGGGCGCCTCCAGCGGCGCCCTTTTTTCGACCTCGAGCCCACTCATCTTCCAGCACATGCGAACGTCTCTGAACGCGCCCTGCCGGACCCTCAACTGGTTTCGATCCGACCTTGCTAGACAAACTGTTCTTCGGTAGCCGCCTTCACGAGCACGCCGATCCGGCGCAGCGGGTGCTCGGCATCGGCGCGCTGGCGCCGGACTCTCCGGTGCTGGCGCAGATGCTCGCCGCCGACCCGTCGGCGGACGTGCGGGCGGCGGCGGCCGGGCGTTGCGGCAGTCCGGCAGCCCTGCTTGCGTCCCTGCAGACCGAGCGCGAACCCGGTACCCGTGCGGCCATCGTTTCGGGCCTGGCGAACCTGCTGGCCAACTCGCCCGATGCGGCCGCGGCGCAGGCCATCCTCGACACCCCCGAGTGCACGGACGAGGTGCGCGCGGAGGTCGTGCTGCGCACGCAGGACGACGAGCGCCGCCGCGCGGCGATCAATGGAATCGGCAGCGAGGACGAGCTGGCGCGGGTGGCGCTCGCCGCCGAGCACGCGTCGGTGAGGATCGCCGCCGCCGAGCGGGTCCACTCGGTCGAGCCCCTGCGCCGGCTGCTGAAGGGCTCGATCGACAAGGATCGCGGCGTCGCCCGGCTGGCGCGCGAGCGGCTCGACGCCATCCACCGGCGCATCGAGAGTGCCAGCGCAGCCGATGCGCTGCTCGCGGAGGCCGAGGCCCTCGTGGCGCGGCCCGGTCCCATCGTGATGGCGGCCGTCGAGCTCGACCGGCGCTGGAATGCTCTGGCGCTGGGCGATGACGACGAGCGACGCGCGCGCTGGGACGAGATCGGCCGGAGGATGAAGGAGCGCTTCGACCGCGATCTCGAGGAACAGCGTGCGCACACGCGCTTCGAGCAGCGGCTCAACGGCTGGCTCGCGTCGCTGGAGTCCCAGGCGTCGATCGCTGGACTGCCCGCGCTGCGCGAGACGCTGGCCGAGCTGCAGTCCGAGGCGGCACAGGATGACGATGCCGAAGCCCTTGCCCGGCTCGGCCAGGCAGCGCAGCTGATCACTCAGTGGGAGCAGGCGGCGCCGGCGCTGGCAGCGGCCGAGGCGCTGGTGACGGAGGCCGAGCAGCTCGCCGCCGACACGACGATTGACGACGCGCAGCTGCCCACCCGCTGGCAAGCCATCGACGCGGCGGGTCGGACGCCGGCGCTGACACAGCGGTTCGAAGCGGCGGTGCTCGTGATCCGGCAACGGCACGACGCGGTCGTGCGCGCCAGCCAGCACGAAGAGGTCGCGGCGCGCCACCAGTTGCACGCGGCGCTGCACGAGGCCGAGCAGGCGCTGGCGGCGGGACAGCTGCAGCAGGCGCGCGCGGCCGCCGACCGCACGCGCGGACTCAAGCTGCAGGCGGGCGTGTTGCCGAAGCCGTCCATTCAACGGCTGAGCCGCGTCGTGCAGCAGCTGACCGAGCTCGAGAAGTGGGAGAAGTTCGGCCAGCAGAGCGCGCGCGTCCAGCTGTGCGAACGCGCCGAAGCCCTCCCGCAGAAGACTCTCGCCGCCACCGCGCTGGCGCGCGAAGTGCAGCAGTTGCGCGCCGAGTGGAAAAAGCTCGACGAGCAGCACGCCGGCGTTCCGAAGCCGTTGTGGGAACGCTTCGACGGTGCCTGCGAGCGCGCCTATGCGCCGGCAGCGCGGCACTTCGCGGAGCAGGCGGCGCTGCACAAGCAGGCCCGCCGGCAACGCGAGGACTTCATCGCCGGCGCCGACGCCCATGTGCCGACGCTGCTCGGCGAGCCGCGCGACTGGCGCGCGATGGAGCGCTGGTTACGCGAGACCGAGTCGACCTGGCGCGGCACGACCCTCGGCAGCGTCGATCCGGGCGCCTGGAAGAAGCTCGATGCCCGGTTGAAGGCGACGCTGGCCCCGCTGCACGACGCGCTGTCGGCGGCACGCCGGCAGGCGAGGCAGGAACGCGAGGCGTTCATCGCCGAGGCCGAGGCGCTGGCGGCGAAGGGCACGGAGCGCGACCTGCCTGCCCGGATCAAGGACCTGCAGGCCCGCTGGCAGGCGCACGCGAAGTCGGTCGTCCTGCAGCAGCGCGATGAACGCGCATTGTGGGAGCGCTTCCGCACGGCCTGCAAGGCGGCCTTCGAGGCCCGCGTCGGCTCGCGCAAGGAAGAGGACCACCGCAAGCAGCTCCAGCGCCGCGCGTTCGAGGCGCCGTGCGAGCAGCTGGAGCAGCTGGCGCAGGCAGACGATGCGGACGAAGCGGAGATTCGACGCGTCCAGCGCGATGCGCAGGAGCAGTGGCGCAAGGCGATCGCGGAGAGCGGCCCTGTGCCCGCCGCGATCGACGCGCGCTTCAGGCGCGCGCGCACCGCCGTCGAGGAGTTGCTGCGCGGACGCGGTCGGCGCACCGAAGCGGCGGTGTGGGAGACGCGGCTCGCGCGGGAACGGCTGTGCGAAGAGCTCGATGCCCTTGCAATGAAGGAAGGCGATGCCGATTCCGTCGCGGCAGAGGGCGTGCAGCAGCGCTGGTCCGCGCTACCGCCGCTGTCCGCCGACTGGGAGAGCAGGCTGGCCGGGCGCCGCGATGCCGCGCTGCGTGCGCTCGGTGACGAGGACGCGCGCTACGACCACGTCGAACGGATCCGGGATTGCGCCCCCGAGCGTCGCGATGCGCTGCTCGAACTCGAACTGATGCTCGGCATCCCGAGCCCGGGCGACCTCCAGAAGGAGCGCCTGGCGGTGCAGGTCCGCGAGTTGCGGGACCGCTTCAAGCGAACCGCCTCGGGCGGCGCTGCGAGCGCCGCGGATGTGCTGCTCAGGTGGGCCGGCCTGCCTGGCGCGGCGGATGCCCGCGATCGGCAGCGGTGTGAAGCCATCGTCGCGAAGCTCGAGCGGCATCGCTGACTTCGATCAGGCGGTTGCGGCAGGGTCACGCTGGTCGAGGCCGTGCGCATCTCGGCGACCGTCGAGGTGATCCCGCTGGCGGTCGACCCGGCGATCAAGCCTGCCTCGCCGAGCGACCTGAACGAAAGGCAAACGGCCCCTCGGGGCCGTTTGCCTTGCTGAAGGCGGGGACGCGTCACGGCAGCAGCCGCAGCTCGGCCGGATCGATGCCGACCTGGACGCGGCTGCCTGGCGGGTAGATGGGCGTGGTCGAAAGATGCGGCGTGTCGGCGGTCAGCAGGCTTTCCCCGACCTGCACCGCGTATCGCGTGAACTCGCCGAGGAACTCGCTCTCCCTGACCTCGCCGTCGAACCAGACGCGCCGGTCGTCGCGGGCAGTGGCGACGGTCAGCGCGTGGGGCCGCACCGAGATGGCCCGGCCGTCCCCGGGCGACTGCAGCGGCAGGTCCCCAAGACCATCGGCAACGAAGATGTTGCGGTGCGGGTCGCCGCGTCCGGAAAGCACGTTCGTGCTGCCCACGAATTCCGCCACGAAGCGGTTGACCGGCGCGTCGTAGAGATCGCGCGGGGAGCCCACCTGCTGCAGCACGCCGCCGTCGAGCACCGCCATGCGGTCCGCGGTCGTCATCGCTTCCTCCTGGTCGTGCGTGACGAAGATCGTCGTGATGCCGAGCTTGCGCTGCAGGCGCTTCAGTTCCAGTCGCATCTGCTCGCGCAGCCTCTTGTCCAGGTTCGACAGCGGCTCGTCGAGCAGCAGCACCTGCGGCTCGATCACGATCGTGCGCGCGAGCGCCACTCGTTGCTGCTGGCCCCCAGACAACTGGTTGGGGCGCCGCTGCGCGTAGTCGGTCAGGCCGACGAGGGCGAGCGCCTCGCCCACCCGGCGCCGGATTTCGTCGCGGGCCACCCGGCGCTCGACCAGGCCGAACGCCACGTTGTCGTAGACGGTCAGGTGCGGCCACAGCGCATAGCTCTGGAACACCATGCCGATGTTGCGTGCGTGCGGCGGCACTCCCGTGATGTCGCGGCCGTCGACGAGGAGCCGGCCGCGGTTGTGCTGGTTGAAGCCGGCGATCAGCCGCAGCAGCGTCGACTTGCCAGATCCCGACGGGCCGAGCAGCGCGAAGAACTCGCCCGGCTCGATCTTCAGCGTGATGTCGCGCAACACCTGGTTGGTGCCGTACGCGAGACCGATGCCGATGCATTCCACCGCGACCGCCTTCATCGTGCGTGCTCCAGAGTCTTGTTGGCCCGCTCGACGAGCAGGTGCGACAGGTAGGTGCCGACCGCGACGGTGAGCACCAGCAGGACGCCCAGTGCCGCGCCCGGGCCGCGCCCGGATACCGACTGCATGTACAGGTAGATGCCATAGCTCATCGGCGCCTGCGATTCCTTCACGACGAGCAGGATCGTGGCGGACAACTCCACGGCCGCCGTGATGAAGCTCGATACGAACCCGGCGAGGATGCCGCCGGCCATCAACGGAATGACGATGCGGCGGACGCTGCGCCACTTGCTCGCGCCCAGCATCTCGGCGGCTTCCTCGAGCGACACGTTGATCTGCTGCAGCGCCGCCATGCACGAGCGCAGCGCATAGGGCAGTCGTCGCACGGAGTACGCCAGCATGATCAGGATCCAGGTCTGGGTGACCGGCACGCCCCACAGCTCCAAGGTCTGGAACGTGCGCAGGTACCCGATCGCCAGCACGATGCCCGGCACCGCGATCGCCGCGCTCGCGACGAAGTCGAGCCACTGCCGACCGGGGATCCTGGTGCGCAGGATCAGGTACGCGATGGTGGTGCCGATCACAACGTCAATGAGCGCCGCCAGGCCGCAGTACAGCAGCGTGTTGCGGATCATGCCGCTCGAATCCTGGAACACGGTGGCGTAGTTCGCCAGCGTCCATGCCTCGGGCAGCACCGAGAAGCTCCACATCCGCGCGAACGACAGCAGCAGAAGGCCGAGATGCGGGCTCAGCACGACCAGCAGCACCAGGAGGATCACGCCATAGGCCAGCGCGGATTCCCACGGCTTCAGCCGTCGCTTCGCGATGCCGGCGCCCCCTTTCTGCAGGGTCGAGTAATCCTTGCCCTTCATCACGCGCACCGACAGCCACAGCGCGAGGATCGAGAAGGCGATCATGATCACGCTGATCACGTAGCCGAGCGGGTCCTCGAGGCCGACTTGCGTGATTCGCAGGTACGCCTGCGGCGCCAGCATGTTGGTCTGGCCGAGCACCAGGGGCGTGCCGAGATCGTCGAACACCTTCACGAACACGAGCGCAGCGCCGGCGAGGTAGCCGGGCATCGCCAGCGGGAACACCACGCGAGCGAAGAGCCGCCAGCCCCTGGCGCCGAGGTTAAGCGCCGCTTCCTCCATTGCGCCGTCGATCGCCCGCAGCGCGACGATCAGGTTCATCAGGATGAACGGGAAGTAGTGCAGCGTCTGGACGAAGATCACGCCGGTGAGGCCCTGCATGATCGGCAGCGACCACCCGAGGTGCTCGTCGAGCAGGAGGTTGACCGCGCCCGAGCGTCCGAAGATCAATTGCATCGCGACCGCCCCGACGAAGGGCGGCATGATCAGCGGCAGGATGCCCAGCGTCTGGATCAGCAGCGCGCCGCGGAACTGGAAGCGGACCGTGATGTACGCCAGCGGCACCGCGATCAGCGAGGCGAAGAACACGCTCGCCGTCGCCACGTACAGCGAGTTGCCGAATGACTCGCGCATCAGGCCCGTCGAGAAGAACGTCCCGAAGTGGCCGAGCGTGAAGGAGCCGTCGCCGTCGCGGAACGCCGTGACGAAGACCGTGCCGACCGGGATCAGCAGCAGCGCGAGCAGGAATGCGGAAATGGCTCCCAGGACGAGGAACGATCGCCAGGAAGCGCCCAGGTGCCGGCGCAGTCGCTCGCGGGCACCGAGGCGGGGCGCCGCGTCGGCGTCGAGGATCAACGCCACGCGCTCTTACTTGGCCAGTGCCGCAGCCTGCTGCGCGAGTTCCACCGCCTTTGCGTAGTTCTCGCGCGCCTTGCGGTTCCAGCTTTCCTCCAGCCCGGTGATCTGCTTCGAGACCGCGACTTCCTTCTTGTTCGACGCGAACAGCTTCAGGAACTCGGCCTGGCCGGCCAGCGACGACGACACGATGGGCGTGAACGCCGCGGAGCGCGCCTGCTTGAGCAGTTCGGCGGCCTGGGGGTTCGGACGGCCCGCCAGCTTCGCCTCCGCTTCGTGGATCGCCCTCGTGGCCGCCTGCAACTCCTTCAGCCGGAACGTGATGGTCTGGTCGAACAGCGAGTGCACGAGCGCGTAGCGGTCCTCCGACAGGTCGGCGTTGAAGTTCACCTTGGCGCGCTTCACGATCGTCTGCGGATCCGGATAGCCCGCCGGGATCTTGTTGCCGAAGCTCGCGTACGCGAGCACGGGCAGCCGCGAGATCTTCGGATCGAGCAGCAGTTCCTGGCCCTGCTGGCTCAGCGTGAACTGGACGAACTTCTTCGCTTCGGGCGTGTTCTTTCCTCCTGCGATCAGCGCGATGTTGGCCGGGACGATCGATGTCATCGCCGGATAGACGAAGTCGACCGGGAAGCCGGAGTACTTGCCCGCAAGGCCGAAGAAGTCGATCACGGGGCCGGCGCCGAACTGCCCGTTGTTGATGCCGTCCGGCACGCCGAAGCTGCGCTCGGTGACCTGCGCGCTGTTGCCGGCCATCTGCAGGATCTTGCTCCAGCCGGCGTCCCAGCCTTCGCCCTGCAGGATGGTTTCGACCGTGAGGTGCATCGTGCCGGAGCGCGACGGCGAGGTCATGGCGACGTGGCCGTACCACTCGCGCTTCAGCAGGTCGTCCCACTCCTTCGGCGCGACCAGCTTGTTCGCCTTCAGGTAGCGGGTGTTGTACATGATCCCGTAGCCCGCGAGCGCCTGGCCCTTGTAGAAGCCCTTCGGGTCGTTGATCGGATAGTTGCCGATCTTTGCGGGAATCGCCTTGTTGTCGACGTCGGGCGCGGGCTGCAACAGGTTGTCGCGCTTCAGCACCTCGAACGCGTCCGGCGCGGAGGCCCAGAACACGTCGGGACGCTGGCCCGCCGCGGTTTCGCGGACGAAGGCGATGCCGGCCACCGTGTTCTTGTTCAGGATCTCGACCTTGATGTCCGGATTGGCCCGTTCGAACGCGGCCTTGTAGGTGGCCGTCAGCTCCTTCGGAAAGGAAGTGATGACGGTGACCGTGCCTGCCACGGCTGCGGTGGAAGCGAAGGCGAGGGCAGCGGCGAGGGCCAGGCGGTGCATCGGGAATCCACGGCGAAGCATCGAAACGTCTCCTTCGTTGGTATGTCGGGGACCGGGCGAATGCGACCGGCGGGAATCAGCCGAGGATTCTGGCAGAGACGTCCGCCGATCGGTGGGGCGCAATGCGTCCGTTGCGCTGCGTCAATCTGGTTAGAATGGACCGGAACACACCCAGAGTTCCGGGCGAGGATTGCACCGGGACCCGCCCGTGCAATCGCGCCGACGAGAAACGAGGAGACATGGCTACGTCCGTTCGCCTGATCAAGAAGTATCCGAACCGTCGGCTGTACGACACGCAGACGAGCACCTACATCACGCTGGCTGACGTCAAGCAGCTCGTGGTCGACCAGGAAGAGTTCCAGGTCGTCGACGCGAAGAGCGGCGAAGACCTGACGCGGCAGATCCTGCTTCAGATCATCCTCGAGGAGGAGGCGGGCGGCATGCCGATGTTCAGCGCGCCGATGCTCGCGCACGTGATCCGCTTCTACGGCAATGCCATGCAGGGCATGATGGGGTCGTACCTGGAGAAGAACATCCAGGCCTTCATCGACATCCAGAGCAAGCTGCAGGAGCAGAGCAAGGCGTTCTACGACACGAACAAGATCGGGCCGGACATGTGGGCGCAGTTTGTCAACATGCAGTCGCCGATGATGCAGTCGATGATGTCGACCTACCTCGAGCAGTCGAAGAACATGTTCGTGCAGATGCAGGAGAACATGCAGAACCAGACGCGCTCGATGTTCAGCGGCTTCCCGGGTTTCCCGGGCGACACCAAGAAGTAGCGTCCTTCCGCCCCGATGACCGCCACGTCGGCCGCGCGGCGGCCCCGCAAGATTTCGCCCACAGCTGCGGCGCCGTCCGTCGGCTTCGTGTCGCTCGGCTGCCCGAAGGCGCTGGTCGACTCCGAGCTGATCGTCACCCAGCTGCGCGCCGAGGGCTACGCGACCAGTCCGACCTACGAGGATGCCGACCTCGTCATCGTCAACACCTGCGGCTTCATCGACGCCGCCGTGCAGGAGTCGCTCGACGCGATCGGCGAGGCGCTGGCCGAGAACGGCAAGGTGATCGTCACTGGTTGCCTCGGGGCGAAGACCACCGGCGGCGAGAACCTCGTCGCAAAGGTCCATCCGAAAGTCCTGGCGGTCACCGGCCCGCACGCGGCGAGCGAGGTGCTCGACCACGTCCACCGCCACCTGCCAAAGCCGCACGACCCGTTCAGCGACCTCGTGCCACCGGCCGGGATCAAGCTGACGCCCAGGCACTACGCCTACCTGAAGATCTCCGAGGGCTGCAACCATCGCTGCAGCTTCTGCATCATCCCGTCGATGCGCGGCGACCTCGTGAGCCGGCCCATCGGGCAGGTGGTGCGCGAGGCCGGGAACCTCGTCAGGCAGGGCGTGAAGGAACTGCTGGTGATCTCGCAGGACACGAGCGCCTATGGCGTCGACGTCCGGTACAAGCTCGACTTCGTGGACGGCCGTGCCGTGAAGACCCGGATGCACGAACTCGTGCGGGAGCTCGGTCAGCTAGCGCAGTCGCACGATGCGTGGGTCCGGCTGCACTACGTGTATCCGTACCCGCACGTCGACGACGTGATCCCTCTTATGGCCGAGGGCAAGGTGCTGCCGTACCTCGACGTGCCGTTCCAGCACGCCAGCCCGCGCATCCTGAAGCTGATGAAGCGGCCGGCGTCGGGCGAGAAGAACATCGAGCGCATCCGCGCGTGGCGCGAGGCCTGCCCCGACATCACGATCCGGTCGACCTTCATCGCCGGCTTCCCGGGCGAGACCGAGGCCGAGTTCGAGGAACTGCTGGACTTCCTGCGCGAGGCGCAGCTCGATCGCGTGGGCTGCTTCGCCTATTCCCCGGTCGAGGGCGCGGCGGCCAACGCGCTGCCCGGCATGCTGCCCGAGGAGGTGCGCGAGGAACGCCGCGCGCGCTTCATGCAGGTGCAGCAGGCGATCTCCGCGGCGCGGCTGGCGCGCAAGGTCGGCACGACGCAGCGCGTCCTCATCGACGAGGTCGGACCGACCGTCGCGGTCGGTCGCACCGCCGCCGATGCTCCGGAGATCGACGGCGTGGTGTACGTCCGGAAAGGGCGGCGCAAGGTTAACGTGGGCGACTTCGTCGACGTCGCGATCGAAAGCGCCGAGGAGCACGATCTGCACGGGAAGCTCGCATGACGAGCCGCTACACGCTCTACACCGGCAAGCGCTCCGGAGCCGCGAGCGTTGAGGTCCTGATGGGCGCGCTCGGCCTCGACGTTGACCTGCGCGAGGCCGCACCGTGGACGGACCCGGTCGGCCCGTACTACGAGGAACTGAAGACGGTCAATCCGCTCGCGCAGTTGCCGACCCTGGTCACGCCTGGCGGCGAGGTCCTGACGGAAAGCGTCGCGGTGCTGTGGACGCTGCTCGAGCGGCATCCCGGCGACTGGGCGCCCGCGCCTTCCACGCGCGAGCGCGCTTCCTGCTTGCGCTGGATGCAGTTCGCCGCGTCGACGATCTACACCGCGGTCGGCATCGCCGACTATCCCGAGCGCTGGACGACCGCAACCGACGACGCTTCGCGCG
>JBFZCF010000048.1:0-12329 GCA_041308065.1 Burkholderiales bacterium | reverse complement strand
CGCGACGTCGACACCATCATCCGCGACCTCGTCGACATCTCGATCAAGCAGACGCGCGAAGCGGAGATGAAGAAGGTCGCGACGCGCGCGCAGGATGCCGCCGAGGATCGCGTGCTCGACGTCCTGGTGCCGCCCGCGCGGCCTGTCGGGTTCGCCGCGCCGCCGGAGCGCGACGAAGACAACGCCACGCGGCAGAAATTCCGCAAGAAGCTGCGCGAGGGCGATCTCGACGACAAGGAGATCGAGATCGAGGTGTCGGCGGTGCCGGCTTCGCTCGACGTGATGGCGCCTCCGGGAATGGAGGAGCTGACCCAGCAGATCCAGTCGATGTTCGCCAACATGGGCCGCGACCGCCGCAAGCCGCGCAGGATGCCGGTCAGGGAAGCGCTGAAGCTGCTGGCCGACGAGGAGGCCGCCCGCCTCGTCAACGACGACGAACTGAAGGCGCGCGCGGTCGCCAACGCCGAGAGCAACGGCATCGTCTTCATCGACGAGATCGACAAGATCGCATCGCGCTCCGAGATGCACGGCGCCGACGTCTCGCGCCAGGGCGTGCAGCGCGACCTGCTGCCGCTGGTCGAGGGCACCACGGTCAACACCAAGTACGGCATGGTGAAGACCGATCACATCCTGTTCATCGCGTCGGGCGCGTTCCACCTTTCGAAGCCGTCGGACCTGATACCCGAGATGCAGGGGCGCTTTCCGATCCGCGTCGAGCTCGACTCGCTGACCGTCGGCGACTTCGAGCGCATCCTGAAGACGACCGACGCGAGCCTCACGGAGCAGTACACGGCGCTGCTTGCGACCGACGGCTGCGCGCTGGAGTTCACGGAGGACGGCATTCACCGCATGGCCGAGATCGCGCACGCGGTCAACGAAAGGACCGAGAACATCGGCGCCCGTCGCCTGTACACGGTCATGGAGAAGCTCGTGGAGGATGTCGCGTTCTCGGCGGGCAGCTTCGTATCGGGCGGCGAGGGCCGCGTGCGGGTGGACGCTGCGTACGTCGACGCCCGCCTGGCCGAACTCGCACTCAACGAGGACCTCGCGCGCTACGTCCTGTAGCGCTGCTCGCTATCCCTGAACCCGGCGGGGACGCCTCCGCTGGCCCCGGCACCTATACTCTGGCGCTGCCGGGCCGGTGCTCGGCCTACCGAAACCGGCGTCATGAGCCTTGTCTTCTTCGTCCTCGGGCTGATTGCCCTCGTCGCGGGCGCCTCGATGCTGGTGCGAGGCGCAGCCAAGCTCGCGGTCTCGTTCGGCATCTCCCCGCTGGTGGTCGGCCTCACCGTCGTGGCCTTCGGCACCAGCGCGCCGGAGACCGCGGTCTCGGTCGGAGCGGTGCTCCAGGGCAAGAGCGACATCGCCGTGGGCAACGTCGTCGGCAGCAACATCTTCAACGTGCTGTTCGTCCTCGGGGCATCCGCTTTGATCGCCCCGCTTGTCATCCATCGCCAGCTGGTGAGGCAGGAGGTGCCGATCATGATCGGTGCTTCCGTGATCCTCTGCGTGATGGCGCTCGACGGCCGCATCGGGCACTTCGACGCGGCGTTGCTCGCCGCCTTGTTCGTTGCCTACACCGTGTTCCTCATCGTGCAGTCGCGGCGTGCCGGCACCGAGATCGACGACGCGGCCCTCGCGGAACTTCCCGCAGCCTCCCGCTGGGACCGCCACTGGTCGGTCCAGGTGCTGCTGGTCATCGTCGGCCTGGTGATGCTCGTCATCGGGGCCAAATGGCTGGTCGACGCGGCGGTCGAGTTCGCGCGGGCGCTCGGCGTCTCCGATCTCGTCATCGGACTGACGATCGTCGCCGCGGGCACCTCGCTGCCCGAGGTGGCGACGTCTATCGTCGCGACGATCCGGGGCGAGCGCGACATCGCGGTCGGCAACGTGGTCGGCAGCAACACCTTCAACATCCTCGCCTGCCTCGGCATTTCGGGCCTCGTGGCGCCCGGCGGCCTCGCCGTGGCGGCGCCGCTGCTCTCGCTCGATCTCTGGGTGATGCTCGCTGCCGCGGTCGCGTGCTTCCCGATCTTCGTGACCGGTCGTGAGATCGCCCGCTGGGAGGGCCTGCTCTTCCTGCTGTACTACGCCGCCTACGTCATGTTCCTGATCCTGGCCGCGACTCACCATGCCGCACTGCAGGGCTTCTCGGACACGCTGTTCGAATACGTCCTGCCGCTGACCGTGATCGTGCTCGTCGTCAGCCTGCTGCACTCGAACGCCGCGAAGCGCTGATGGTTGCGTTGATTGCCCTGTTGCCGTTCGCGGGCGCGCTGCTGCTGGCGCTGCTGCCGAACGAGCGCCGGCGTCTCAGCGCCTGGCTGGCCGGCGTCTTTCCGCTGACGGGGCTCGCGCTCGCGTTGATGGGCGCGCCCTCGATCTTCGCCGGCGAGGTGCTGCGCTGGTCGGTCGACTGGGTGCCCGCGCTGGGGCTGTCGTTCGGATTCCGCATGGACGGCCTCGCGTGGCTGTTCGCCCTGCTGATCCTCGGCATCGGCGCGCTCGTCGTCCTGTACGCGGCGTACTACCTGCATCACGAGGATCCGCCGGCGCGCTTCTTCCAGTTCCTGCTGCTGTTCATGGGGGCGATGCTGGGCGTCGTGCTTGCCGACAACCTGGTGCTGCTCGTGGTGTTCTGGGAGGCCACCAGCCTGTCGTCGTTCCTGCTGATCGGCTACTGGAAGGACCGCAAGGACGCGCGCGAGGGCGCGCGCATGGCGCTGGCGATCACCGGTGCCGGCGGACTCGCGCTGCTCGGCGGCGTGCTGCTGATCGGGCACATCGTCGGCAGCGTGCAGCTCGACGCGGTGCTGGCGGCCGGTGCGACGATCCGCGCGCACCCGCTGTACGTGCCCGCGCTCGTTCTGGTGCTGCTCGGCGCGTTCACGAAGAGCGCGCAGTTCCCGTTCCACTTCTGGCTGCCGCACGCCATGGCGGCGCCGACGCCCGTGTCGGCCTACCTGCACTCGGCCACGATGGTGAAGGCGGGCGTGTTCCTGCTCGCGCGGATGTATCCGGCGCTCGGCGGCTCCGACGCGTGGTTCTGGATGGTTGCCCCGGTCGGCCTCGCGACGCTGCTGCTCGGCGCGTACTTCGCGATCTTCAAGCACGACCTGAAAGGGCTGCTCGCGTACTCGACGATCAGCCACCTGGGGCTGATCACCCTGCTGTTCGGCCTCGATTCGCCCCTGGCCGTCGTGGCCGGGGTCTTCCACATCCTCAACCACGCGACCTTCAAGGCCTCGCTCTTCATGGCCGCGGGGATCATCGACCACGAGACCGGGTCGCGCGACATGCGCAAGCTGGCCGGCCTGTGGAAGTACATGCCGTGGACCGCGGTGCTCGCGATCATCGCCAGTGCTGCGATGGCGGGCGTGCCGCTGCTGAACGGCTTCCTGTCGAAGGAGATGTTCTTCGCCGAGGCGCTCGAGAGCAACGCGCGCCCGGTGATGGGGTGGCTGCTGCCGGTCGCCGCGACGCTGGCGGGCGTGTTCAGCGTCGCCTACAGCACGCGATTCATTCACGATGTGTTCTTCAACGGCGAGCCCGTGGGCCTGCCAAAGACCCCGCACGAGCCTCCGCGCTTCATGCGCGTGCCGGTGGAAGTGCTGGCGCTTGCCTGCCTGCTCGTCGGCATTGCGCCCGGCCTGACCGTCGGCCCGATCCTCGCGGCCGGCGCCCGCGCGGCGCTGGGCGCGCCGCTTCCTGCGTACAGCCTGGCGGTGTGGCACGGGCTCAACACGCCGCTCGTGATGTCGTTCATCGCGCTGGCCGGTGGCGTCGCGCTGTACTTCGGCCTGCATCGCTTCATCGACCTGCACCGCGTCGTCCAGGTGCCGCGCGGCGGGCGCGAGGCCTTCATGTTTCTCCTGGCGAGGACGGTGAAATCGGCGCGCGACCTGACGCTTGGCCTGCAGAACGGCAGCCTGCAGCGCTACCTGCTGCTGCTCGTGGCGATGGCACTGACGGCGGGCCTGCTGCCCTTCCTGCTCGGCGCCGCCTTCAGCGCGACGCCGGGTCCGTCGACGGCGCCGTCGACAGCGTTCATCCTGCTGTGGCTCCTGGGCATCGCAGCCGCCTTCGCGACGCTGGTCGAGTTCCGGCGCCGCCTGCTCGCCCTGACGGTTCTAGGCGCCGTCGGACTCGTCGTCGCGCTGGTGTTCGTGTACCTCTCGGCCCCGGACCTCGCGCTGACGCAGCTGCTGGTCGAAATGGCCACCGTCATCCTGATGATGCTCGCGCTGAACTGGCTGCCGCAGGAGAGCCTGCCCGAGCGATCGGTCGCGCGGCGAGCCCTGCACGCGATCGTCGCCTGCGCGGCAGGGCTGGGCGCAATGGCCGCGGTGTGGCTGGTGCTGACGCAGCCCTTCGACTCGATCTCGCCGTACTTCCTGCAGACCGCCGTTCCGCTGGGAGGCGGCGCGAATGCCGTGAACGTGATCATCGTCGACTACCGGGCTTTCGACACCCTGGGCGAGATCACGGTGCTCGGCATTGCGGCGCTGATCATTGCCGCGCTCCTGCACGGACGGCGCCCGCCGGAGATGCAGCGCGTGCCCGGCCCGGCGCCGACCGAGCGCAACGCGCACCCGCTGATGCTCAAGCTCGTCACGCGGCTGCTGCTGCCGCTTGCCGTGCTGGTGGCCCTCCACCTGTTCCTGCGCGGCCACAACCTTCCCGGCGGCGGCTTCATCGCGGGACTGGTGCTCGCGATCGCGATGGTGCTCCTCAGCATCGCCCAGGGAGAACAGTGGGTGAGCGAGCGGCTGCGCTCCGACTTCCGCCACTGGATCGCCGCCGGACTTTTGATCGCGGCGCTGACCGGCGTCGCGAGCTGGATCCTTGGACATCCCTTCCTGACCAGCACCTACGACTATCCGGTGCTTCCGCTGGTCGGCGCCGTGCCGCTCGCGAGCGCCAGCCTCTTCGACCTCGGCGTGTTCCTCACGGTCGTGGGTGGCACCATGGTGATGCTCACCGCCATCGGCCGCCTGCGACCAGCCGCAGGAAAGGGAGAGGCGTGATGGAACTTATGGTCGCCATCTTCGTGGGCGTTCTCACCGGCACGGGGATCTACCTCACGCTGCGCGCGCGCACGTTCGACCTGGTGCTCGGACTGACCCTGCTGTCGTACGCCGTCAACCTGCTGATCTTCGTGATGGGACGCCTGACCGTGGGACGACCGCCGATCCTCGACGGCAGCCACGCGTCCACCCTGGCGAACTACGCCGATCCGCTGCCGCAGGCGCTCGTGCTGACCGCCATCGTGATCAGTTTCGCGATGACCGCCCTGCTGCTCGTTATCGCGCTCGTGACCCGTGCGGAGACAGGCAGCGATCACGTCGACGGCGAGGAGCCGCAGGCAAGGGAGGAGCGTCGGTGAACTGGCAGCACTGGATCATCGTTCCCGTGGTGCTGCCGCTGATCGCCGGTGCGGCTTGCCTGCTCGTCGAGCGGCGCGCGGCCGGGGTCGCTCGCGCCCTGTCGATCGGAACGACGTTCGTGCTGCTCGCCGTGGCCTTGTACCTGGCCAGTATCGCGGCGAGCGGAACGGTTCATCCCTACCTGCTCGGCAACTGGAGGGCGCCGTTCGGCATCGCGCTGGCGCTCGACCGCCTGTCCGCGCTGATGCTTGTGCTGACGGCCGTCGTGGCGATCGCGAGCGTGTTGTATGCGCGCGGAGGCGGGGCGCGCGGCGCACACGACGCGCAGGGACTTCACTACCACGCGCTGTTCCAGTTCCAGCTGATGGGCCTGAACGGCGCGTTCCTCACGGCCGATCTATTCAACCTGTTCGTGTTCTTCGAAGTCTTGCTGATCGCGTCGTACGGTCTCCTGCTCCACGGTGGCGGGGCCGCGCGGCTGAAAGCGGCGATCCACTACGTCGGCTTCAACCTCGCCGGGTCGGCGCTGTTCCTCGTGGCGGTCGCGCTGCTGTACGGCATCACGGGGACGCTGAACATGGCCGACCTGTCGCAACGCGTGGCCACGCTCGGCCCGGATCAGGCGTCGCTCGTCCGCGCGGCGGCGCTGCTGCTGATCGTCGTGTTCGGCGTCAAGGCCGCGCTCCTGCCGTTGTACTTCTGGCTGCCGGACACGTATCGCGCCGCGCCGGCGCCGGTTGCTGCGCTCTTCGCCATCATGACCAAGGTCGGCGTCTATTGCGTCGCGCGCGTCACCACCCTGATCTTCGGCGGCGACGCCGGCGTGGCGACCGACGTCGCCTATCCCTGGCTGCCGTGGCTCGCCATCGGCACGCTGGCCCTGGCGGCGCTTGGGACGCTGGCGGCCGTCCGGCTGCGTACCCTGGTCGCGTACCTCGTCATCGCCTCGGCCGGCACTCTGCTGCTGGCGATCGGGCTCGGGTCGGCAGCGACGCTGAGCGCGGCCCTCTTCTATCTCGTCAACAGCACGCTCGTTGCTGCCGCGCTGTTCCTGCTGGTCGATTCGATCGCGAGCGGCCGTGGCGAATCGGACGACGCAATGACTCCCGCGCCGCTCGCCTACCGTGCAGCGTATGGAACCCTGTTCTTCCTGTTCGCGCTCGAGGCCGCCGGCCTGCCGCCAATGGGCGGCTTCATTGGCAAGGCCCTGCTGTTGCAGGCGTCCGCCGACCAGCCGCTGATGGTCGCGACGTGGTCCGCACTGCTGGTCTCCGGCCTCGGCATGATGATCGCCGTTGCGCGCGCTGGATCCACCGTCTTCTGGAAGGCTGCCGACGCGAATCGCATGCAGGTGGCGGCTGCACGACCCGCGTACACCGAACGCCTTGCGATCGGCTGGCTGACGTTCGCGATGCTGCTCGTCGTGCTGAACGCCGGTCCGATGACGCGGTACGCCGAGGCGACCGCGGCGCAACTGCTGGATCGCCGCGCCTACGTGGGTGCCGTTCTCGGGGCTCAGCCGGTCCCGCCCGCGTGGACGCCGCGCGAAGGGATGAAGAAGCCGTGATCTCGCGACTCGTTCCAGCGCCGTTGCTGAGCGCGGTCCTCTTCGGGGCCTGGCTGCTGCTCAACGGCCTCTCGGCAGGACACGTCGTGCTGGCTGCCGTGCTCGGCATCGTGATCCCGTGGTTCACGGAACGGTTCCGTCCCGACCAGTTTCGTCTGCGGTCGTGGCCGACGCTCGCCGCACTCGCTGTGACCGTGCTCTGGGACATCGTCGTCTCGAATGTGCAGGTGGCAATGCTGATCATCGGCCCGGAGCGCCGCATCCATCCGCGCTTCGTCTGGCTGCCGCTCGACATCCGCGATCCGCACGGAATCGCCACGCTGGCAGGGATCATCACGATGACACCCGGGACGCTGTCCGCCGACCTGACGGAGGACCGACGCTTCCTGCTGGTCCACGCGCTCAATGTCGCGGATGAGGCCGAGCTCGTTGCATCGATCAAGACCCGCTACGAAGCGCCGCTGAGGCGAATCTTCGAGGGGACGACATGAGTGCCGCCCGGCCGCTCCGAAGGCGCTCACTCCCCCTTGGGGGGCCGGCGGCCGATAGGTCGGCATGCCCTGCGGCATGCCGGCCGGCCGCCGCGTCCGCGCATGCGTGCGCGGACGGCAGTCTCAGGATCGCGATTCGCTTCGCGTCTCGCTGGGGCGCCAAGGGGGCAACATGAGCTGGCTCGCTGCCGTCGTGCCGTGGGCGATCGGGGGATTGGCCCTGTCGATGCTGCTCGCCACCTGGCGCCTGCTGCGCGGGCCGGGGCTGCCGGACCGCATCCTCGCCCTGGACACGCTGTACGTGAACTCGATGGCGCTGCTCATCCTCGTTGGAATCCGCTTCGACACCAACCTCTACTTCGAGGCCGCGCTCGTCATTGCGATGCTGGGCTTTGTCGGAACGATCGCGCTGTCCAAATACCTGCTTCGGGGAGACATCGTCGAATGACGGAACTACCTGCCTGGCTCGACCGGCTTGCCGCCGTGCTCGTGGTCGTCGGCGTCGCGTTCGCGATCGTCGGTTCGCTCGGTCTCGCGAAGCTCTCCGACTTCCTCAAGCGGCTGCACGGCCCGACCAAGGCGAGCACGCTTGGAGTGGGCTGCGTGCTGATCGCCTCGATGCTGTACTTCTCCGCGCGCGGCGACGCGACGCTGCACGAACTGCTGATCACGCTCTTCGTGTTCCTGACCGCGCCGGTGTCGGCGCATCTGCTCGTCAAGGCGGCCATGCGCCTCGATCCCCGGCTCGTTCCCCCGGATCCTCCGACTGTGACGGGAGCCACAGCCGGAGAACGGAACCGGGATGCTCCGCGCTGAGGCTGTCGCGGGCCTCTAGAATCGGGGCTCAGCGACACCAACGACGAAGATGGAACTCCCGATGAAACGCATTCTGATCGCC
This sequence comes from Burkholderiales bacterium, assembly GCA_041308065.1. Taxonomy (GTDB): domain Bacteria; phylum Pseudomonadota; class Gammaproteobacteria; order Burkholderiales; family Burkholderiaceae_F; genus JAOUJD01. The sequence goes on along the minus strand of JBFZCF010000048.1, from coordinate 3,986 downwards.
GCCCTGGTCTGGGCTGCCGCCGGCAGCGCCCTGGCTCAGGTCAACGTCAGTTCCGCCTGGGCGCGGTCCACGGTGCCCGGCCAGGGCGGAACCGGCGCCTTCATGACGATCGTCTCGAAGGACGGCGGGAAACTGGTCGGCGCGGCCAGCGCGGTCGCCGGTGTCGTCGAGCTTCACGAAATGGCGATGGAAAACAACGTCATGAAGATGCGCGCCATCCCCGCGCTCGACCTGCCGGCCGGACGCGAGGTCGAGCTGAAGCCCGGCGGCTATCACGTGATGCTGCTCGACCTCAAGCGCCCCCTGAAGGTCGGCGAAAAGGTGCAGATCGAACTTCGCCTGGAGACGCGGGACGGCAAGCGGGTGACCCAGCCGGTCGAGGTCGAAGTGCGGTCGACCGCGCCCGGCAAGGACATGCACAAGCACTAGGATCCCGGCACCGCCTCAGGCGGGCGTGACGACGTAGTCGCCGGCCTTCTTCACGGCGGCCCGCACCTCGTCGATCGACAGCGGATCGGGCGACTCCAGCGTCGCGCGCGGCGGGTCCAGCGTCACCTGCACGTCGTCGGCGACCGACTCGAGCGCCTTGGTCACGCGCGCCACGCATCCGTTGCAGTGCATGCCGTCGATCCTGAATGCCTGCTGCATGGGCGCTCCTCGCTGAATGTCCTGCGCGATCATGCCACGCAGGTCCGCGTGGCAGGGCGGCGCAAGTGCCCGCGCGAATCGCGCCATCCGGGACAACCCGGGGTGTAAGATGCGCGCGCCCCGCAGGTCGCCCCTCGCGGCCCATCGCCCCACGTCCCCACAGAGCATCGCCAGCCATGGACAGCACGCAGATCGCCCCGCAGATGAAGGCAGAAATCCTGTCCGAGGCGCTGCCGTACATCCGGCGCTTCCACGGCAAGACGATCGTCGTGAAGTACGGGGGCAACGCGATGGTCGACCAGGACCTGAAGGAAGCCTTTGCGCACGACGTGGTGCTGCTGAAGCTGGTCGGCATGAACCCGGTCGTCGTCCACGGCGGCGGCCCGCAGATCGACGAGGCGCTGGAGCGGGTCGGCAAGAAGTCCACGTTCATCCAGGGCATGCGCGTCACTGACGCCGAGACCATGGAAGTCGTCGAGTGGGTGCTCGCCGGCGAGATTCAGGGCGAACTCGTCACGATGATCAACCGCTTCGGCGGCCAGGCCGTCGGCCTGACAGGCAAGGACGGCGGTCTGATCCGGGCGCGGAAGCTGCGCATGCCGGACAAGGACGATCCGACCAAGAGCCACGACATCGGCCAGGTCGGCGAGATCGAAGCGATCAATCCGGCCGTCGTGAAGGCACTGCAGGACGACGCCTTCATCCCGGTGATCTCCCCGATCGGCTTCGGCGAGGACGGCCTGACCTACAACATCAACGCCGATGTCGTCGCCGGGAAGATTGCGGAGATCCTCAAGGCCGAGAAGTTAGTGATGCTCACGAACACTCCGGGCGTGCTGGACAAGAACGGCAGCCTGCTGACCGGGCTGTCCGCGCGGCAGATCGACGAACTGTTTGCCGACGGCACGATATCGGGTGGCATGCTCCCGAAGATCTCCTCGGCGCTCGAGGCCGCGAAGAGCGGCGTCAACGCGGTCCACATCATCGACGGCCGCGTGGACCATTGCCTGCTGCTCGAGATCCTGACGGATCAGGGCGTGGGCACCATGATCAAGTCGAAGTGATCCGCGACGTGATGACGGCGCCGCGCCCTCGCGGACGCGCCGGCTCGCGCCGTTCCACTGCTGTTGCTGAGTTCTCCCGGCCGGCCCGTCGCCGCCTGGTCTTCTTCTTCGACCTCGACGACACGCTGCACGACGCGTCCCACGCGATCTTCCGCCAGATCGACACGCGGATGACCGACTACGTCGAGAGGCACCTGGAGGTCGATCGCGGCGAGGCGAACCGGCTGCGCATGCTGTACTGGCATCGCTACGGCGCGACCCTGCTCGGGCTGGTGCGCCACCACGCGGTCGACGCAAAGCACTTCCTGCGCGAGACCCACGACTTCGACGTTGCCGCGCTCGTGCGAGCCGAGCGCGGGCTCACGCGGCTCTTCGCGCGGCTGCCGGGGCGCAAGGTGCTGCTGACGAACGCGCCGATGGCCTATGCGAGCCAGGTGCTGCGTGCCCTCGCGGTGCACAGGCACTTCGGGTCGCGGTACACGATCGAGACGATGCGGCTGCACGGCACGTTCCGGCCCAAGCCTTCGCGGATGATGCTGCGGGCGATGCTCGCGCGCGAGCGGGTGCCTGCCGCGCACGCTGTCCTCGTCGAGGACAGCTCCGCCAACCTGAAGGCCGCCCGCGCGCTCGGTTTTCGCACGGTCCTGATGACCGGGCACGGAGCGCGGATGGATCGTGGCTCCGGCTGCATGCCGCGCCGCCGGGTGGCCCGCGCCGGCCTCGTGATCCGGTCGCTGCACCAGCTCCCGCAAGGCCTCGAGCGCCTGCGTCGCTGAGGCAGGCGCGTCGCCCACGCTAAGCTTTCAGATTACGGATCCCTTTCCCTGGAGTGAACATGCCCGATCGTCCCGGGTTCCTGCGCCGGTTTTTCGTGGGCATTTGGCGGCTGCTCGACTTCAGCCGCCGGCTCGTGCTGAACGTGCTGTTCGTGGCGGTCGTGGCCGTGCTGCTGATCGCCTGGTTCTCCTCGGACCGGCCGCGCCCCCTCGAGCCCGACACGGCGCTGGTGCTGAACCTGCAGGGTGACCTGGTTGAGGAATACACGATCGGCCCGCGCGAAGTGGCGCTCGCCGAGGTGCTCGGCGAGCAGCGCTTCGAGACCCGGCTTCGGGACATCCTCGCGGTCATCGACCACGCCGCGGGCGACCCGCAGATCGCGCGCGCGGTGCTCGTGCTCGACGAGATGGGTGCCGGGGGGCAGGCGACACTGCGAGAAGTCGCCGCTGCACTCGAGAAGTTCAAGGCGGCAGGCAAACCGGTCATCGCCTGGGGCGAGAGCTTCAGCCAGCCCCAGTACTACCTCGCCGCGCAGGCCAACGAGGTCTACATGCACCCCGGCGGCACGCTGACGGTGCGTGGGATGGGCGGTACGCGAACCTACTACAAGAACCTGCTCGACAAGCTCGGCGTGCGCATCAACACGTTCCAGGCGGGGCGCTACAAGAGCTTCGCCGAGCCCTTCACCCGCACCGGCCCGACGCCTGAGGCCCGGGAGGCGGACAGCTACCTGCAGAACGGGCTCTGGTCCGTGTGGACGCGTGACGTCGAACGGGCCCGCAGGCTGCAGGCCGGGGCGATCGACGCCGTGATCGAAGACTTGCCGCAGCGACTGGCCACGGCGAACGGCGATCTCGCCCAGCTCGCGGCGGAGGAGAAGCTGGTCGATGGCCTGAAGACGCGCGACGAGTTTCGCCAGGCCCTGCTCGACGCGGGCGCGCCGGCCAGCGACGAGGACGACGAGACTTTCCGTCAGATCTCGATGTACTCGTATCTGCGACATCTGCGCCCGCCGCAGACGGGCGACGCCATCGGCGTGATCGTCGCTCAGGGCGAGATCGTTGGCGGCGACGCGCGCCAGGGCCGCGTCGGGTCGACCTCGACGGCAGCGCTGATCCAGCGCGCGCGCCAGGACGACAGTATCAAGGCGCTGGTGATGCGCATCGACTCGCCGGGCGGCATGGTGCAGCCATCCGACCTGATCCGTGAGCAGCTCGACTTGACGCGCGAGGCGGGCAAGCCGGTCGTCATCTCCATGGGCGATGTCGCCGCTTCCGGCGGGTACTGGATCGCCATGGGCGGCGACGAGGTCCTCGCCAATGCCGCGACGATCACGGGCTCGATCGGCGTCTTCGGAATCATCCCGACCTTCGAGGGCGCGGCGGAGAAGGTCGGCATCACGACCGACAGCGTCGCGACGACGTGGCTCGGCGAGGCGACCGACCTCACCAGGCCGCTCGACAAGCGGCTGGAACAGGTGATCTCGCAGATGATCGG